>NZ_BAAATJ010000001.1:256703-476643 GCF_039533345.1 Streptomyces glaucosporus
CGCCGTGGGCCAGGGTGCGGGCCGGGGTGTGGGTCCCCTCCGGCTCGCTGCCGGCTGCGGGGCCGCCGTGGGCCGGAGTGCGGACCGGGGTGTGGGTGGGGGCGCCGACCGACGTGCCGGTGATGAAGGGGGCGGGGGTGGGGGCGGGGGCGGCCGGTGCCCGCTCGGGCGGCGCGGGGGCGAGGCGGACGACGCGGTCCGCGACCGCGAGCAGGGCGGGCCGGTGGACGATCAGGATGACGGTGCGTCCGCGGGCGAGGCGGGCGACCGCCTCGACGACGGCCGCCTCGGTGGCGCCGTCGAGTGCGGCCGTGGGCTCGTCCAGCAGGACCAGCGGGCGGTCGGCGAGGAAGGCGCGGGCCAGGGCGACGCGCTGGCGCTGGCCGGCGGAGAGTCCCGCGCCCGCCTCGCCGAGCCGGGTGGCGGGCGGGATGTCGGGGGCTCCGGCCTCGCGGAGGGCCGCGGCGACCTCGGCGTCGGTGGCGTCGGGGCGGGCCAGGCGGACGTTGTCGGCGACGGTGCCGGCGAACAGGTGCGGGTGCTGGGGGACCCAGGCGATCTGGGAGCGCCAGGTGGCGGCGTCGAGGCCGCGGAGGTCGGTGCCGCCGATCCGGATGCGGCCGGCTGTGGGGGGCGTGAAGCCGAGGAGGGCGTTGAGCAGGGTCGTCTTGCCGGATCCCGAGGGGCCCGTGACGGCGACGGTCTCGCCGGGGGCGACGGTCAGGGTGGTGGGGGGCAGCGAGTCGGTGGCGCGGCCCTCGTGGCGGACGGTGAGGCCCTCGACGGCGATGGCGGCGGTGCGGGCGTCGGGGGCGGGGGCGGTGCCGGAGGCGGGGGGCGCGGTTTCGAGGACGTCGAAGACCTCCTCGGCCGCCGAGAGGCCCTCGGCCGCGGCGTGGTAGTGGACGCCGACCTGGCGCAGGGGCAGGTACGCCTCGGGGGCGAGGATCAGCACGACCAGACCGGTGTACAGGTCGAGGTCGCCGTGGACCAGGCGCATGCCGATGCCGACCGCGACGAGGGCGACGGAGATCGTCGAGAGGAGTTCGAGGACGAAGGAGGAGAGGAAGGCGATCCGCAGGGTGCGCAGGGTGGCGCGGCGGTAGTCGGCGGTGATGGCGCGGATGTTCTCGGCCTGGGCCTTGGCCCGGCCGAACACCTTGAGGGTGGGCAGTCCGGCGACGACGTCGAGGAAGTGACCGGAGAGGCGGGCCAGCAGCCGCCACTGGCGGTCCATGCGGGCCTGGGTGGCCCAGCCGATCAGGATCATGAAGACCGGGATCAGCGGCAGGGTGACGACGATGGTGGCCGCGGAGATCCAGTCGTCGGTGACGATGCGGGCGAGCAGCGCGGCGGGGACGACGACGGCCAGGGCGAGCTGGGGGAGGTAGCGGGCGAAGTAGTCGTCGAGCGCGTCGATGCCCCGGGTGGCGAGGTTGGCCAGTTCCCCGGTGCGGGCGCCGCTCAGCCAGGACGGGCCGAGGGCCGCGGCGTGGCCGAGGAGTCGGAGGCGGAGCTCGGACTTGACCGCGGCGGACGAGCGGTGGGCGGCCAGTTCGGTGAGCCAGGAGACCAGCCCCCGGCCGAGTGCGGTGGCGGCCAGGAGCAGCAGGGGGGTGGTGAGGTCGTCAGGGTGCGTGCCCCGCTGGAAGGCCCGTACGACGATCTCGGCGACGAGGACGGCCTGGGCGATGACCAGGCCCGCTCCGGCCAGCCCGAGCACCACGGCCGCGGCGAGGAAGACGCGGGTGGTGCGGGCGTACCGGAGCAGGCGGGGGTCGACGGGCTTCATGAGCGGCTGGGTTCCGGTTCCTGGTGGCGGGTGTCCACGGCGATGTGCTGGGTTCCGATCCGCTTGCGGAACACCCAGTATGTCCAGCCCTGGTAGAGGAGCACGAGCGGTGTGGCCAGGGCGGCCAGCCAGGTCATGATCGTCAGGGTGTAGTGGCTGGAGGAGGCGTTGGAGACCGTCAGGCTCCAGGCGGGATCGAGGGTGGAGGGCATGACGTTCGGATAGAGGGTGAGGAAGAGCATCGCGACGGTGGCGACGACGGCCGCCCCGGAGAGGGTGAAGGACCAGCCCTCGCGTCCCGCGGCGATCGCGCGGACGGCGGCGAGGAGGGCGAGGGCGGCGGCGGCCAGGGCGGCCAGGCTGGTGAGGTCGCCGCGGTCGAGCTGGGTCCAGCCGAGGAAGGCGACCGCGAGGGCGGCGGTGGCCAGGCCCAGGCGGACGGCGAGGGAGCGGGCGCGGACGCGGATGTCGCCGACGGTCTTCAGGGCGGTGAAGACCGCGCCGTGGAAGGTGAAGAGGGCGAGGGTCGTCAGGCCGCCGAGGAGCGCGTGCGGGTTGAGGAGGTCGATCAGACCGCCGGTGTACTCCTTGTCGGCGTCGATGGCGACGCCGTGGACGATGTTGGCGAAGGCCACGCCCCACAGGAAGGCGGGGAGCAGGGAGCACCAGAAGATGGCGCGCTCCCAGTTGGTCTGCCACTTCTCCTCGGGCCGCTTGGCGCGGTACTCGAAGGCGACGCCCCGCACGATCAGGCAGACCAGGATGAGCAGGAGCGGCAGGTAGAAGCCGGAGAAGAGGGTGGCGTACCAGTCGGGGAAGGCGGCGAAGGTGGCGCCGCCGGCGGTCAGCAGCCAGACCTCGTTGCCGTCCCAGACGGGTCCGATGGTGTTGATCAGCACGCGGCGCTCGGCGCGGTCGCGGGCCAGCAGCCGGGTGAGGACGCCGACTCCGAAGTCGAAGCCCTCCAGGAAGAAGTAGCCGGTCCACAGGACGGCTATCAGGACGAACCAGACGTCGTGGAGTTCCATCGGGGGCACCTCAGTAGGAGAAGGCCATGGGGCGGTCGGCGTCTTCCTTGTCGTGGCCGCCGATCCTGGTGGGCGGGTTGAGGTCGTCCTCGGTCAGCTCGGGCGGTCCGGCCTTGGCGTACTTGGCCAGGAGGCGGACCTCGACGACGGCGAGGACGGCGTACAGGGCGGTGAAGACCGTCATGGAGACGAGGACTTCGAGCTGCGAGACGCCGGGCGAGACGGCGGCGGAGGTGCGCAGCAGGCCGTAGACGACCCACGGCTGGCGGCCCATCTCGGTGAAGATCCAGCCCCAGGCGTTGGCGATGAGCGGGAAGACCATGGTGAGGAAGGCCAGCCGCCAGTACCAGCGGGTGAGGACGGGGCCGAGGAGGCGGTCGCGGGTGAGGGCGAGCCGGGGGACCTCGGTGTCGGTGGTGCGGTGGCGTTCGGCGAGGAGGAAGCGGCGGCGGGTGAGCCACAGGCCCGCCGCGCCGAGGGCGGTGGAGGCCATGCCGAAGCCGATCATCCAGCGGAAGCCCCAGTAGGCGACGGGGATGTTGGGCTTGTAGTCGCCGGGGCCGTACTGCTCCTGGAGTGCCTCGTTGGTGTCGTTGATGCCGGGGACGGGGGTGGAGAAGTCGCTGTGCGCCAGGAAGGAGAGCAGGCCGGGTATCTCGACGGCGACCTTGTTGTGCCCCTCGTCCACGTCGCCGTAGGCGAAGACGGAGAACGGCGCGGGTCCCTCGGTCTCCCACAGGGCCTCGGCGGCGGCCATCTTCATGGGCTGCTGCTCGTACATGATCTTGCCGAGGTGGTCGCCGCTGACGGCGGTGAGCGCTCCGGCGGTCACGAGGGTGACCAGTCCGAGGCGGAGCGAGGTCCGCATCACGGGTATGTGGCGGCGGCGGGCCAGGTGGTAGGCGGCGATGCCGACCATGAAGGCGCCGCCGGTGAGGAAGGCCGCCGTCATGGTGTGGAAGAACTGCGCCACGGCGGTGTTCTGGGTGAGCACCGCGAGGAAGTCGGTGAGTTCGGCGCGTCCCGACTCGGGGTCGATGCGGTATCCGACCGGGTGCTGCATCCAGGAGTTGGCGGCCAGGATGAAGTACGCGGACAGGACCGTGCCGATCGAGACCATCCATATGGTGGCCAGGTGGATCCTCTTCGGCAGTTTGTCCCAGCCGAAGATCCACAGGCCGATGAAGGTGGACTCGAAGAAGAAGGCGATCAGCGCCTCGAAGGCGAGGGGCGCTCCGAAGACGTCGCCGACGAAGCGGGAGTAGTCGGACCAGTTCATGCCGAACTGGAACTCCTGCACGATGCCCGTGACCACGCCCATGGCGATGTTGATCAGGAAGAGCTTCCCCCAGAACTTCGTCGCCTTCAGGTAGACCTCGCGGCCCGTGCGCACCCAGGCGGTCTGGAGGCCGGCGGTGAGGGCGGCGAGCGAGATGGTCAGGGGAACGAACAGGAAGTGGTAGACGGTGGTGATGCCGAACTGCCACCGCGCCAGTATCTCCGGGGCCAGAGCCAGGTCCACGGCAGTCTCCAAAAGTGGACGTGGTGTGACGTATCACACGCGCTCGTGAATGCGTTCACATTCACAAGTAAGTATGACGCACATACCGTCATGCCCTCCCACCGGGGGGCGGGAGGGCATGACGGGTCCCGCCGGCCGGGACCTCCGTCCCGGCCGGCGGGTGCGGTCAGCGGGACCGGAGCCCTTCGCGGAAGTCCCCGGCGGTCCGGAGGAAGATGTCGTTGGCGGCCGTCTCGCCGATCGTGACGCGGACCCCCTCGCCCGCGAACGGCCGGACCGTCACCCCGGCCTTCTCGCAGACCTCGGCGAACTCGGCGGTGCGCTCGCCCAGCCGCAGCCAGACGAAGTTCGCCTGCGTGTCCGGGACCGTCCAGCCCTGCTCCAGCAGCCCCTCGCGGACCCGCTGCCGCTCCTCGACCAGCGCCTCCACCCGCTTGAGCAGCTCGTCCTCGCTCCGCAGCGAGGCGACCGCCGCGTCCTGCGCGATCTGGCTCACCCCGAACGGGACGGCCGTCTTGCGCAGCGCCGCCGCCACCGGCTCGTGGGCGACCGCGAACCCGACGCGCAGCCCGGCCAGGCCGTACGCCTTGGAGAAGGTGCGCAGCACGCACACGTTCGGGCGGTCGCGGTACAGCTCGATCCCGTCCGGCACGTCCTCGTCGCGGACGAACTCGCGGTACGCCTCGTCCAGCACCACCAGGACGTCCCCGGGCACCCGGTCCAGGAAGCGCTCCAGCTCGGCGCGGCGCAGGGCGTTGCCGGTGGGGTTGTTGGGGTTGCAGACGAAGATCAGCCGGGTGCGGTCGGTGACGGCGTCGGCCATCGCGTCCAGGTCGTGGTCCTCGCCCTCGGTCAGCGGCACGCGGACGGAGGCCGCCCCGGAGATCTGGGTGATGATCGGGTACGCCTCGAAGGACCGCCAGGCGTACACCACCTCGTCGCCGGGGCCCGCCGTGGCCTGGAGGAGCTGCTGGGCGACGCCGACGGAGCCGGTGCCGGTGGCCAGGTGGGACACGGGCACGTCGAAGCGGCTCGCCAGCTCGTCCAGCAGGGCGCCGCAGGCCATGTCCGGGTAGCGGTTGAGGAAGCCGGCGGCGGAGACGGCGGACTCGAGCACACCGGGCAGGGGCGGGTAGGGGTTCTCGTTGGAGGAGAGCTTGTACGCCGCGGGGCCGTCGGCCGCCGGGGGCCGGCCGGGCTTGTACGTGGGGATCCCGTCCAGTGCCGCGCGCAGCTTCGGGGCCTTCTCCGTCATACCAGGTCCTCCTCGGCCCTCCGGGCCAGTCGTGGAGCGGCCCTGCCGCCGCTCCCACCGCATCCAATACTGCTCATCCCCGAAGGATTCCGGGAGACCTTCCGCGCACCGAATGGCGGGGTGCGTGTGCGGAAGCCGCGCGCGGGTGGCGTGCGCGGTGGCGCGCATCACTCTTAGGAGTGACTTGAGGGGGCTTCCGGGCATCAGCGGTTCTGCTGGAGCAAGCGGCGGGAGAGCCGCAGAAACGATGGGTTAAACCTTCAACTAGCGGTGCATCCATGGTCTTCACCGCTGTTCCGGCTTGCAGAATCGCTTCTTCAGCCCCGCTTCCGTATGTCCCCGCGAACGGTGTGGTGCGGCCCTACTATCGGCACGCCATGACAGCAGCAGGGAAGCACCAGGTGAGCCGGTCCCGCGGCCGCAGGCTGGCACGCGCGGGCATCCGCGACGTGGCCGCCGCGGCCGGTGTCTCGATCACGACGGTCTCGGACGCGCTCAACGGGAAGGGCCGTCTGCCCGAGGCCACCCGGCGCCACGTCCGCGAGGTCGCCGACCGCCTCGGCTACCGCCCCTCCGCGGCGGCCCGCACCCTCCGCACCGGCAAGTCGGGGCTGATCGGCCTCACGGTCACCACCTACGGCGACGAGCCGTTCACCTTCACCGAGTTCGCCTACTTCGCCGAGATGGCCCGCGCCGCCTCCTCCGCCGCCCTGGCCCGCGGCTACGCCCTGGTCATCCTGCCCGCCAGCACCCGGCAGAGCCCCTACGACGTCTGGTCGAACGTCGCCCTCGACGGCACCGTCGTCATCGACCCCTCCGACCGCGACCCCGTCGTCGCCGAACTGGTCCGCCAGGGCATCCCCGTGGTCTCCGACGGCCGCCCGTGCGGCGACCTCCCCGTCGCCGCCTGGGTCGACAACGACCACGAGGCCGCCGTGACCGGCCTCCTCGACCACCTCGCCGCCGCCGGCGCCCGCCGCATCGGCCTGCTCACCGGCACCAGCACCGACACCTACACCCGGCTGTCCACCAGCGCCTACCTCCAGTGGTGCGAACGCAGGGGCCAGACGCCGGTGTACGAGGCGTACCCCGCCCACGACCCCTGCGCGGGCGCCGTCGCCGCCGACCGGCTGCTGGCGCGGCCCGACCGCCCCGACGCCGTGTACGGCCTGTTCGACCCCAACGGCACCGACCTGCTGGCCGCCGCCCGCCGCTACGGGCTCCGCGTCCCCGAGGACCTGCTGCTGGTGTGCTGCAGCGAGTCCGCCGTCTACGCCGCCACCGATCCGCCCGTCACCACCCTCTCCCTCAAGCCCGGACGCATCGGCACCACCGTCGTCCAGCTCCTGATCGACGCCATCGAGGGCGTCGGCGGCGGTCGCCCCGTGCAGCGGATCATGCCGACCGACCTGATCGTCCGCGCGTCCTCCCAACGCCGCCGGCCGCGGACGACGATCAGCTCACCCCGCTCCCCCGAACAGCACAGTTGAGCGGGCGAACCGGTCACAACGGGAGAAAACTCCACCTCGTCCGGCTCCCGCGAGGTCCCGGCCCGAATTGTCGTCCCCCGGGTGCGTCACAAGGTCCGACCTGCGTTCCTATGATGGGCGCACACACCAGGACCGGCTTTCGGAACGGGGCAACCCCACGGGAGACGGAGAGAAGGTCCGGAAGGTGCAAGCGCGCGCGACGGTGGAGGGGTCGATGACTCAGGGGGCCGGTCGGGGATCCGACATGTGGCACAACGCGAGCGCGATGAGCGCGACTCCCGACCCGCTTCCGGGCGGGTACACCCCGACGCAGCGGGACCTGCCCGTCGTCGGCCCCGCGGCCGTCGCACCGTCCCCCACCCCCACCCTGGTCGACACCCCCTCCCCCCTCGGCCGGCCCGGCGGCGAGCCCGGCCCCCTGTACGTCGTCGGCGACGTCCACGGCTACCTCGACGAGCTGCGGACGGCCCTGCTCAACCAGGGGCTGATCGACACCGAGGACCACTGGATCGCGGGCAACGCCCGGCTGTGGTTCCTGGGCGACTTCACCGACCGCGGCCCGGACGGCGTCGGCGTGATCGACCTGGTGATGCAGCTCTCCGCCGAGGCGGCCGCCGCCGGCGGCTACTGCAAGGCCCTGATGGGCAACCACGAGCTGCTGCTGATCGGCGCCAAGCGCTTCGGCGACACCCCCGTCAACTCCGGCGCCGGCACCGCCTCCTTCAAGGCGGCCTGGCTGCTCAACGGCGGCCAGCACTCCGACATGGAGCGGCTCCAGGACCACCACATCCAGTGGATGTCCCGGCTGGACGCCATGGCCCTGGCCGACGACCACCTGCTGGTGCACTCCGACACCACCGCCTACCGGGAGTACGGCGACACCATCACCGACGTCAACGACGCGATCACCGAGGCGCTCACCCACCACGACGCCGACGAGACCTGGGACCTGTTCCGCAAGTTCACCAAGCGCTTCGCCTTCCGCGACGAGGGCGGGTCCACGGCCGTGCGCGAGATGCTCGACACCTACGGCGGACGGCGGCTCGTCCACGGCCACAGCCCCATCCCGTACCTGCTGGGCGAGGTCGGTTCCGAGGACGGCGACGACGGGGCGCCGCAGGTGCACGGCCCGCACGTCTACGCCGACTCCCTCGCGGTCGCGATGGACGGCGGGGTGACCATGGCCGGGAAGCTCCTGGTGTCCCAGTTGCCGCTTCCCGCGTGAGCTCCGGGCTCCCCCGGCGCCCATCCGGCACACCTGCGCGCGGACGGCCACGGCGGTGAGCGCCTCCACCGGAAGGCGCGCGTTTTCCGGAAACACCCTGTCACCGCCTGGCGGAACCGCTCTACGATCGGGTCCCTGTCTTCAGCGAGCTCTCCTCCGTTTCCGCCCTCGCGGGCCTACGGAGCACCGGGGGATGCACATGAACAGCGCTCCGCATCTGCGCCTCGAGGACCGCCCCGAGTTCGAACGGGTCCTCGACGAGGCGCTGCGCACCGCACGCGCCCGTCCCGGCCCGGACGCCGCGGGACAGCGGCCGACCACCGAGGAGCTGCGCGCCATGGCGCTCGGCTCCGCCACCGCGATCGCCGCCCGCGCCGCCGCCGAGTACGGCCACTTCGTCCGGCTCCGCGACGAGCTCCGCCGCCCCGGCCGCGCCCCCTCGGCGCAGGACCCGGCCCCCTCCGGATCTTCCGGTTCCGCCGGGGCCGGACTGCTGCCGACCCTCTCCGTGCTGGCTCCCCTGCTGGCCGGGACCGCTTCGGTGGTCTTCCTCCTGGTCGGTCACGCCCTGAGCGTGATGACGCCGGAGCCCTCCATCGCCGCCCCGATGCGCGACGCGGGCCGGGCCTTCGCCGCCCTGGCCGCCGCCGCGCTCCTGGCCGCGTGCGCCGGTCTGCTGGTCACCGCTCTGCGCCACGGCTCCGGAGCGATCCGGGCGGACGGCCGGGGCGGGAAAGAGGGCCGGAACAGGAAGGACGGCCGGAGCGGGGAGGAAGGAAAAGAGGGAGGGGACGCGCAGGAGGGCCTCGCCGAGGAGGTCGCCCGGGCCCGCGCGGACTGGCGGGCGGCGCTGCTGGAGCGCGGGGTGCTCCCCTTCCTCCGCGAGGCCCTGGACGACCCCGCCGGCCGGTCCGCATCCGGCGCACCGGGCGCCGCGAACGCCCCGCGGCCCCCGCGCGAGAGCCGCCACCCCCGGCTCGGCTACACGCACCCGGGCTTCTCCAGCCCCGACTTCGGCGGCCCGGAGCACGCCCCGGACTGATCCCGGCCCGTGCCGGTAAACCGGTGGGGCCGGCGAAGGCGCGCTGGCATCCTGGGGAGGGTGACGGACCGACCACACCGACCGCAGGGCCCGGAGGAGTCCCGGGCACCGCACGAACTGTTCCTGCGCATAGCCCCCGAGCTGCGGATCTTCCTTCCCGCACGGCACCGCGGCGCCGAGTCCCTGTCCGTCCCCCACGACGGGACGTCCTCCCTCGTCCACATCGTGCAGTCCGCGGGCGTCCCGCTGACCGAGGTGGGCGCGCTCGTCCTGGCGGACGGGCGGCGGGTCGAACCGGAGCACCGCCCCGAGGCGGGCGAGACGGTCCGGGTCGAGCCCGTGGAGCGGCCGCAGCGGGTGCCGGACGGGCCGCCGCGCTTCCTCCTGGACGTCCACCTGGGCACGCTGGCCCGGCGGCTGCGGCTGGTGGCCGGCCTGGACACCGCCTATCACAACGACAGGGACGACGCCGCGCTGGTCGAGCAGGCCAACGCCGAGCGGCGCGTCCTGCTCACCCAGGACCGCGGGCTGCTGATGCGCCGTCAGTTGTGGATGGGCGCCTATGTGCACGGCTCCCGCCCGGACGACCAGCTCGCCGACGTCCTGGACCGCTTCGCCCCGCCCCTGGCGCCGTGGACGCGGTGCACGGCGTGCAACGGACTGCTGGACGGCGTCCCCAAGTCCGAGGTCGAGCACCTGCTGCGCCCGGGGACCCGCCGGACGTACGACACCTTCGCCCGCTGCCGCGACTGCGGGCACGTCTACTGGCATGGGGCACACGGAAGCCGGCTGGAGGAGCTGGTGGCCGGGGCCGCCGAATCGGCCCGCGCGGCCGGGTCCGGGACGGCCGGCGCCTGACCTCGGCGGGCAGTTCCTCCGGACGGGGGGGCTCGTGCGGCGCGGGGGTTCCTGAGCGGTCCGGCCGGCTCCGCGCAGGCGTGTTCGGCCTCGGCCGCGGTGTCGTCGACGGGGTCGCCGGGGGAGCCGTCGAGGGGTCGTCCACGGGCATGCCGAAGACGGCAGTCCGCCCGTTTCGGGCCTTCCGGAGACGTCCGGCGGGAGATCCGCGGGAGTCCTGGCCGGTTCCGGTCACGCCGTTCCGCCCCGGAGCCCGGGCGAGGTCACCGGGGTCGGCGTGCCGCCCCGGCACCGGTTCCCCGGTGCCTGCCGGGCCCTTCCCCGGCCGTCGGACACGGCGGCACCTCCACCACTTCGTTCAACCACCTAGGTTGCAAAACTACATAGCCCATGGTGTCATCTAGGTATGGCAACAGACCGAAGGGCCAGCTGGCTCAAGGGCGTTCTGGACCTGCTGGTCCTCGCCTGCCTGACCGGGGGCGAGAGCTACGGCTACGAGATCGCCAAGCGGCTGGACGAGGCCGGACTCGGCACGATCCGCGGCGGCACGCTCTACCCGGTGCTCAACCGGCTGGAGGAGGCCGGTCTGGTGGAGGCCGAGTTCCGCGCCGCGGAACGCGGCCCCGGCCGCCGCTACTACCGGCTGACCGGCGACGGACGCCGGCACCTGGCCGAACAGGGCGGCGCGTGGCTGGTGTTCCACCGCGCGGTGAAGGACATGCTGGGCACAGGAGGGGTGGGGGAATGACGGAGCGGAGCACGGACACGTACTTCACGGAGCTGGCGGAGCGGCTCCGCACGCGGGGCGTCGCCGAGGAGCGGGTGACCGCCGTCCTGGCGGACCTCCACGAGTACCTGCTGGACGCCGACACCGACCCGGAGACCGAGTTCGGCCCGGTGGAGGAGTTCGCCGGGCAGCTCGCCCGCGACGCCGGCGCCTCCCCCGCGGAACCCGCCGGGGAGCCCGGCCCCCGCGCCGAGGAGTGGCGCTGGGTCTGCGACGTCTACACCGACCGGGAGCTGCTGGCTCGCTACGGCGACCAGGGCTGGGAGGTCGAGCGCATCGACCGGCTCGGCCGCTTCGTCTGCCGCCGCGACCCCGACAGCCCGATGCGCTGGGAGTACCGCCGCGAGATCGCCGGACGCGGGAAGCACGACGAGGTGGCGGCCCGCCTCGCCCCGGACGGCTGGGAGCCGTGCGGCAGGTGGACGTACATCGCGTACTTCAAGCGGCCGCTCGCCGCCCTCACCGGCCCCGCCGCCGAACTCCCCGCCGTCCCCGAGCCGCCGGCGCGGCGCGTGTTCCTCAGTGCCAGGTACCGGGGGCTGCTCGCCGTGGCCCTGGTCCTGTGGGCGGTGGTGGGCGCCTGCGCCGTCTTCTCCGACCTGTCCCTCACCGAGCCCTCCGCACTGGCGGGCACGGCCGTCGGGGCCGTGGCCGGAGGCGCCCTGGGGTGGTACGGCCTCCGCCGCCGGCTGGCGAAGGAGTCCGCCGAACGGCCGTGACGCCCGGCGGGGTGGACAGGGCCGGGTGCGTCGGCCAGTCTCGGACCCGGACGACGCACCCGGCGGAGGAGACCCCGATGACCGCGGCCGGTCCGGCCCGCACGGCAGCACTGCTCATGTGGCTGCGCCCCCTCGGCTACGGCCTCGTCGCGGCGTTCATCCTGTTCGACGTCGGCGTCCGCCTGCTGGGGAGCGGTCTCCGCCTCTCCGGATGGCTGCTGTTCGCGGCCGCCGCCGTCATGGTCTGCGCGGAGGCGTGGAGGGTGTTCCTCGTCCGGAGGGCGCACCGGGGGCCGGACCCGGAACCCGTCGAGGTCGCGCCGCCGGTCGCCGGCCGCTGGCGCGCTCTCAACGGCCCGGCCGACGGGGCGCCCAGCCACGGCACCCGGGCCTACGGCCAGGCGTACGCGATCGACATCACGGCCGATCCGGAGGACCGTCCCGGCCCGGCCTTCGGCTGGTGGCCGCCCGTCCGCCGCAACGGCGACTTCCCGGCGTTCGGGGAGCCGGTCCTGGCCGTCGCCGACGCCACGGTCGTCCGGGTCCGGGACGGCCGCCGGGACCACCTCTCCCGCAACTCCTGGCCGGCCCTGCCGCTGTTCTTCGCCGAGGCGTTCGTCCGCGACGCGGCCGGTCCCGCCTTCCTGCTGGGCAACCACCTGGTACTCGACCTCGGCGACGGCACGTACGCCCTCTACGCCCACCTGATGCGCGGCTCGCTCACCGTCCGGGAGGGCGAGCGGGTGCGCGCGGGCCAGACGGTGGCCCGCGTCGGGAACACCGGCAACTCCACCGAGCCGCACCTGCACTTCCAGCTGATGAGCACCGCCGACCCGTTCACGGCGCGGGGCCTGCCGTTCCGCTGGCGCGGAATCGGCGTCCCGGCCGACGGCGAGACGTTCACGGCCTGAACCGCCGGCCTCCGTCATCCGGCGTCCCCGCCGGGCGAGTTGATGGATTGTCCGAATATGAGCGATTGATTGGCATGCGCCGGGAAACGCGGAACGGTGCCGGACGAGCACCGCTCCGCGACACCGAGGAGGCCGTATGGCACGCATGTCACGCAGGACCAGAGCCGGTGCGGCGGTGGCCGCCGGACTGCTGGCCGGCACGGCGCTGGCCGGCTGCGGCGACGAGGAGGACCGGTCCGCCGCCGACCGTGTGAAGGAGGGGAGTTCGCAGGCCGGGGGGCGCCAGGACGCCGCCGAGGTCGTGCGGACGGCACACGAGCGGACCGTGGCGGCCGAGACCGCGAGGATGACGCTGAGGATCCACGCCGCCTCGGGCGGCAGGGAGCGGACGGTCACCGGAAGCGGCTCCGTCGACCTCGCCGACGGGACGAGCGACCTGACGGTCCGGGCCGGCGGCGAGACGGTCCGGCAGCGCGTGGTCGGCCGGGTCCTCTACCAGGAGCTGCCGGAGTCCCTGCGGGACCGGGTGTCGGACGGCAGGCCGTGGATCAGGATCGACCTGCGGGAGGCCGCCGGACGGATCGAGGGCGTCAGCGGGCTGCGGCTCGGCGACCCCGCCCGGGTCCTCGGCTACGCCGGGGCCCTGTCCGAAGACCCTGACGACCCGGACGGCCCTGACGACCCGGCCGACTCTGACGACCCGGACGGCCCTGACGACGGGATCACCCGGATCGGCCGCGAGAAGGTGGCGGGCGCCGACACCACGCGCTACCGCGTGACCGTGGACGTCGAGGACCTCGCCGACGAGGACACGGCCCAGGGCGAGCGGCTCCGGCGGCAGCTCGGGGAGTCCCTGCCGATGGACCTGTGGCTCGACGACCGGAACCGCATCCGCCGCCAGCAGTTCGAGATCGACGCCAGGGGCGCCGGCAGTCCGCCGGCGGACACGCGGGAGCCGCGGGAGCCGGGTGATCCGGCCCAGGCGGGGAACGCCACGGTCCGCACCGTGCTGGAGTTCCACGACTTCGGCACCCCGGTCGACGTCTCCGCGCCGCCCGCCGGACAGACCACGGACGTCACCGACAGGTTCGTCCGGCCGAGTGGAGAATCCCCCGGCGGCTGACGCCGCCGAGCGCCGATGAGTCCGGTCGCCGGCTCGCGTCTCTACCTTCGCAGACACCCGTGGACGTCCGCGGGCGAGCGGCAGGAGGAGAGATGGCGAACACGTCGCACACGTCACACGGCACCCATGTGACCCACACGGCACGCACGGCGCACACCGCCGCCGCCGAGCCGGTGGCCGAACTCGACCCCCGTTTCAGCGACGAGGACGCCGTCCCCACCGCCTGGCCCGAGGCGGAGAGGGCGCTGGAGACGGCGGAGGTCTTCTGGCTGTCGACCGTGCGGGTCGACGGCCGCCCCCACGTCACCCCGCTGCTGGCCGTCTGGCTGGACGGCGCCCCGCACTTCTGCACCGGCCCCGGCGAGCAGAAGGCCCGCAACCTGGAGCGGAACCCGCGCTGCGCCCTCACCACCGGGACCGGATCCCTCCGCGAGGGCCTGGACCTGGTGGTCGAGGGCGACGCCGCACGGGTCCTCGACGACGCCGGGCTCCGCCGTCTGGCCCGTCTCTACGAGACCAAGTACGGCCCCGACTGGCGCTTCACCGCCCACGACGGCGCCTTCCACGACCGGCGGGGAGGCGAGGCACACGTCTACCGGATCACCCCCACCGTGGTCTTCGGATTCGCCAAGGGCGGCCCGTACGCGCAGACCCGCTGGCGGTTCCCCCGGTAGCCGGGCCGCCGGGGTTCAGGAGTCCAGGACGCCCGCCCGCCGGGCGGCCTCCACCCAGGACGGGAACTCCGACAGCAGCCGTCCGTACAGCTCCTGGTCGGGCACCTGGTCGATGTCGTCCACGGCGAAGAAGCCGGCGTTGTCCACCCGGCGGTCCGGCAGGGTGTCGAACCGCTCCAGCGCCCCGTAGTCCCTGCGGCCCAGGCCCACGAACTGCCAGAAGACCGGCTCCTCGGCGGCCTCCCGCAGCTCCCGGTCGACCTCGCGGTCGCGGCGGACGTCGCCGTCGGAGAAGAACAGCACCAGCGTGGGCACGGGAACCGGGTTCTCCCGGACGTGGGCGCGGACCTCCGCGACGACCCTCTGCTCCTTGTTCCGGATCCCGACCAGCCGCATGTCGACCTGGTCGGGTTCCAGTTCCTCCGGGCGCTTCCGGGGACGGCCGAACAGGCTCATCTCGCCCGCCCGCACATGGCTGCGGATCCACTCGGGAAGCTCGCCGATCCGCAGGTCCGGCAGGCGGGCCGGGTGGGTGGCGAACGTCCACGCCTGCATCTCGCCGTCGTTGTCCAGGTGGGCGGCGACGGCCGCCATGCGTTCGACGACGCCGGCGACGGTCTCCTTGCCGTACAGCACCGTCATCGAACCGGAGGCGTCCAGGACGAGGATCACCCGCGCCCTGACCTCCTCCGCTCCGTGCTCGCGCAGACTGGCGGCGACCTGCTCCCTGCGCAGGGACAGGCGCTCGCGCATGTCGGCGGGCAGATTCTCCTCGGCCTTGCTCAGCGGTGTCGGATCCACAGGTTCCAGTCTGCCCACTCGTGCGGCGGAAAGCCCGCCGAGCCCGGGCTTTCCCGCCCGCCGGTTCCTCCCCCTCCCCCCTCGGGCCGACGGGCGCGTCCGGGACGGACGGGTCCGGGGGCGTCCGGCGTTCCGGGCCGGTTCCGGGTACGGCGGTGGGGGCGGTGGTGGGGACGGGACAGACGGGGTGTGTTCTCCGTGACACTCCCTCACTTCCCCGGCGGAGTGGGCCCGTGCCTCCGCCACGGCGAAGCCGCAGGCCGGTGCCGCCGGAGCCCCCGCCGGAGATCCACACCGGCGGGGCCGCCCAGCGCCCGGGTGCCGAACGGGAGTTCAAAAACGGAACCGTCTCTTCTCCACCTATGTATTCTCCTTATCGTTTCATCACACCCCAGGGGGGGATCTTTCGTGCGCAAGCACTCCGTCATAGCCGCGGCCGTCGCCGCCGGTGCACTCGCCGCCCTCGTCGCCGCCCCGGCCCAGGCCGCCGAGTACAGCTCGGCCCTGAAGGTCCGCGGAATCCAGTACGACGCGCTCGGCCGGGACTACAACAGCTGCTCCTCCGGCAACACCCGCGAGGAGTACCTGACGATCAAGAACTACTCGTCCACGGCGACCGTCAACCTCAAGGGCTACGTCGTCAAGGACGCCGCCGGGAACCGCTTCACCTTCACCGCGAGCCACTCGCTCCAGCCCGGCGACTACGTGAAGCTCCGCGGCGGCCGCGGCACCGACTCGGACAAGAACAACGTGGTCTACCGCAACAACTGCAACTTCATGTGGAACAACGACCGCGACACGATCTACCTGTACAAGCCCTCCAACAGCCGCGCGGACGTCCACTCCTACACCAGGAGCGGGTCCGACCCCGACGGCAACGGCTACATCACCTTCCACAAGTAGGCCGGACCTCCGGCGGGTCCCCGTCTCCCGAGCGGAGGCGGGGACCCGCCGGCATCCGCGCGTCCCGGAAGAGGTGGTCCGCCTCCTTCCCGAAGAGACGGATCTCCTCGGGGCGGCGGACCTTCCCGGGAGGGCGGGCCTCCCCGGAGGAGCCGGCCGGCATCGCTCCGCCCCTCTTCCCCGGCGCTCAGCTCGGGTTGATCCGGTGGTAGAGGATGTGGTCCCGCCACTCCCCCGCGATCTTCAGGTAGGAGGGCGCCACCGCGAACGGCTGGAAGCCGTTGCGGGCGAGCACCCGCTGGGAGGCCGTGTTGTGCGGGAGCGTCTCCGCCTGGAGGCGGTGCAGGCCGAGCTTCCCGAAGGCCAGCTCGACGGCTTCCGCCACCGCGGCCGAGGCGATGCCGCGGCCGTTGTGCGACTCGCTCACCCAGTAGCCGAGGGCCGCGGACTGGAACGCGCCCCGGACGATGTTGTTGATGTTCACACGCCCTATGGGACGGTCGTCCTCGTCGACTATCACGAGCGGCACCATGCTGCCCCGCGCGTACGCGTCGAGGTTGTCCTCCAGCACGGCGCGCTGCCCCTCCACGGTGAAGTACGCATCGCTGCGCGCCGGTTCCCACGGCGCGAGGAACGCGCGATTCGCCCGCACCTGATCGGCCAGCGCCTCGGCGTCCCCCACGGAGGCGATACGGGTGACGGACATGCTGCGACTCCCTCCGTTCCTGGTCCCGGCCACGGCCGGACACCATGGCCGGTACCCCGCTTCCGGCCGGCCACGACGAGGAGGGTCGCGGGACGGCCGCGGCGGGGAGGTTCCCCGGAACCGATGTCCTATCAGATGGCTCCGTGCTCCCCGCGGACGGCGGCCAGGAGTCCGGGCAGCCGGCGCATGTCGTCGAACACGACGGTGCCCTGTCCCTCCAGCCGGGAGGCCGGCGTCAGGCCGCCGCAGTCGAGGATCGCCAGTTCGGCGGGGGTCCGCTCCATGGGACGCAGCGTAGGGGGCCGGCCGCGCCGCGTCCGATGCCGGTGCCCCGGCGCCCGCGCGGAAGCGGGCGCCGGGGCACCGGGGCCGGACCGTCCCGGTCAGTCGGCGATCGGCAGGTAGACGCGGTTGCCCGCCGCGGCGAACTCCTCGGACTTGCGGCGCATGCCCTCCTCGGGGTCGAGCCCGTCCGGGGCGAGGTCGCCGCCGTGCTCGCGGCGGATGTCCTGGGAGATCTTCATCGAACAGAATTTCGGGCCGCACATCGAGCAGAAGTGCGCCGTCTTCGCCGGTTCGGCCGGAAGCGTCTCGTCGTGGTAGGCGCGGGCCGTGTCCGGGTCGAGGGCCAGGTTGAACTGGTCCTCCCAGCGGAACTCGAAGCGGGCGTCGGAGAGGGCGTCGTCCCACTCCTGGGCGCGGGGATGCCCCTTGGCCAGGTCCGCGGCGTGGGCGGCGATCTTGTACGTGATGACGCCCGTCTTGACGTCGTCGCGGTCCGGCAGGCCCAGGTGCTCCTTCGGCGTGACGTAGCAGAGCATCGCCGTGCCCCACCAGGCGATCATCGCGGCGCCGATGCCGGAGGTGATGTGGTCGTACGCCGGGGCGATGTCGGTGGTGAGCGGGCCGAGGGTGTAGAAGGGCGCCTCGTCGCAGATCTCCTGCTGGAGGTCGACGTTCTCCTTGATCTTGTGCATCGGGACGTGGCCCGGTCCCTCGATCATCGTCTGCACGTCGTGGGACTTGGCGATGCGGTTCAGCTCGCCCAGCGTGCGCAGCTCGGCGAACTGCGCCTCGTCGTTGGCGTCCGCGATGGAGCCCGGCCGCAGCCCGTCGCCGAGGGAGAAGGTGACGTCGTAGGCGCGCAGGATCTCGCAGAGCTCCTCGAAGTGGGTGTAGAGGAAGTTCTCCTTGTGGTGGGCCAGGCACCAGGCCGCCATGATCGAGCCGCCGCGCGAGACGATGCCCGTCTTGCGGCGGGCGGTCAGCGGGACGTAGCGCAGCAGGACGCCGGCGTGGACGGTCATGTAGTCCACGCCCTGCTCGCACTGCTCGACGACGGTGTCCTTGTAGATCTCCCAGGTCAGCTCCTCCGCCTTGCCGTCGACCTTCTCCAGCGCCTGGTAGAGGGGGACGGTGCCGATGGGGACGGGGGAGTTGCGGAGCACCCACTCGCGGGTGGTGTGGATGTTGCGGCCCGTGGACAGGTCCATCACGGTGTCGGCGCCCCAGCGGGTGGCCCAGGTCATCTTCTCCACCTCCTCCTCGATGGAGGAGGTGACGGCGGAGTTGCCGATGTTGGCGTTGACCTTCACCAGGAAGTTCTTGCCGATGATCATCGGCTCGGACTCCGGGTGGTTGACGTTCGCCGGGAGGACGGCGCGGCCCGCGGCGATCTCGTCGCGGACGAACTCCGGCGAGCAGCCCTCGCGGACGGCCACGAACTCCATCTCGGGGGTGATCTCGCCCCGTCTGGCGTACGCGAGCTGCGTGACGGACGTGGTGCCGCCGCGGCCCCGGCGCGGCAGGCGGGGGCGTCCGGGGAAGACGGCGTCGAGGTTGCGCAGCCCGCCGCGCGGCGAGGTGTGCCTGATGCCGTCGTCCTCGGGCCGCACCTCGCGGCCCGGGTACTCCTCGGTGTCCCCCCTGGCGACGATCCAGTTCTCCCGCAGCGGGGGCAGGCCGCGGCGGACGTCGGTGTCGATGTTCGGATCGGTGTACGGACCGGACGTGTCGTACAGCGTCACGTCCTTGCCGTTGGTGAGGTGCACCCGGCGGACGGGCACCCTGATGTCGGGGCGCGATCCGCTCAGATAGCCCTTGTGCCAGCCGGTCCGGCGCCGTCCGGCGTCCTCGACGGCGTTCTCGGCAGCGCTTCCGGCAGCGTTTTCGGGCGTGCGTGCATCCTGCGTGGTCATGAGACCCAACTCCCTACGCCGGCATTACCCGGTAACAGGTTCGGCGGTCGACGCAGCGTGCTTCCGTGGCCGTCCACGAAAGGTCAGCGTCCTCTCAGCCCCGTGCTCGGAGCTCCCGCGGTGTGCAAAAGCGCCCCCACGCTAACGGCTGACACCGGGCGCGCGCCAGGGTGCCCCGGACGTCGTCCTGGGATGATCGGGGCGTGGACTCTCCTCCCCGCCCTCCGGTTCCCCGTCCCCCGCAGCACGCGCCCGGCCCCGGCCACCCGTCCGGACACGCGTCCGGACACGCGCACCGGCCCGCGGACGCGCCCGGCCACCACCACGGGCACGCCCACCACCACGGGCCGGCCGCGCCCGCCTCGGCGCGGCTGCGCAGGGTCGTCGCGATGGTGCTGGTGCCGTTCGCCGTGGCGGTGCTCGCCGGGCTGGTGGTGCTGTGGCCGGGCGGGACGCCGGAGGGGAAGGACGGGCGGAGCGGCCTGGGCTACGACCGGCAGACGTTCGCCGCCCGGGTCACCGCGGTGGAGGAGGTGGCCTGCGAGGACGTGAACGCCGCCGGCGGGCAGCAGCCGCCCGGCGGCGGGGAGGCGGGCGCTCCGCAGCCGTCCTCGCGGGGAGGGGGTGCGTGCCTGCGGGCGACCGTCGAGGTCACCGAGGGCAAGGACGCGGGTCACACGTTCCCGGAGATCGTCACGCCGGACGCCACCCGCCGCCTGACGGCCGGCCAGGAGGTGGTGGTGGCGTACGCGCCCCAGGCGCCGCGCGAGCTGCAGTACAGCGTGGTGGACGTGCGGCGCACCGTCCCCATGGTGGTGCTGGCCGCCGTCTTCGCGCTGGCGGTGGTGGTCGTGGGGAGACTGCGCGGAGTGCTGGCCCTGGTCGGGCTGGCGGTGAGCTTCGGGGTGCTGACCCTGTTCATCCTCCCGGCGATCCTCCAGGGCTCCGATCCGCTGGCCGTGGCGGTCGTCGGGGGCAGCGCGATCATGCTGGCGACGCTCTACCTGTGCCACGGCGTCACCGCGCGCACCTCGGTGGCCGTCCTGGGGACGCTGGTGTCGCTGCTGCTGATCGGGCTGCTGGGCTCGGCCTTCATCGGCTGGGCGGAGCTGACGGGCAACACCGACGACCAGACCGGCCTGGTGCACACCCTCTACCCGGACATCGAGGTCCGCGGCCTGCTGCTGGCCGGGGTGCTGATCGGCTCGCTGGGCGTGCTGGACGACGTGACCGTGACGCAGACGTCCGCGGTGTGGGAGCTGCGGCAGGCCGACCCCCGGGCGAGCTGGCGCGCGCTCTACGGCGCGGCGATGCGCATCGGCCGCGACCACATCGCGTCGGTGGTGAACACGCTGGTGCTGGCGTATGCGGGCGCCTCGCTGCCGCTGCTGCTGCTGTTCTCCGTCGCGCGGGACGGGATGGGCTCGGTGGCCGGCAGCGAGGTGGTGGCGGAGGAGATCGTGCGGACGCTGATCGGCTCGATCGGCCTGGTCGCCTCGGTGCCGGTGACGACGGCGCTGGCCGCTCTGGTGGCGGTCGCGGACCGCGGGGACGGACGGGACCGGGGGCGCGGCCGACGGGGACGGCGGCGGGCCCGGAACTGAGCCGGGCCCGCCGCCGTACGGCGCCTGGCGGGATCCGTCAGGCGCCGGACCGTCAGGTGCCGGACGAGGAGGTGAACTTCCGCACCACGTAGACCAGCCCGCCGACCAGAGCGGCGAAGAGCAGCAGTTTGAAGACCAGGCTCAGGATGAAGCCGACGACGTTGGCGATCAGGCCGCCGAAGACGAAGAGCGCGATGAGGGGGATCGCGACCCACTTCACCCACCACGGCAGCGCCGCGAAGGTTCCCTTGACGTCCATGCCCGTTACCCGCTTCCTCGTGCCCGGTCGGTGTCGCTCACGGGCCGCGGCCCCGTGTCCGGTCCGCGGTCCTCTTCGTCCGTCTCCGATGCTAGGCGCGCGGGAGCCCCGGCGGGAGGCGCACCGGCCCGGGTCCTTCCCCGATCCGGCCCCTAGGGAACCCCGGGGCCCGGGGTTCCCGGGGCGGGGGTCAGCCCTCCGGGGGCGAGAAGACCACCAGGACCCTCAGGTCCTCGGAGATGTGGTGGAACCTGTGCGGCACCCCGGCCGGCACGTAGACCACGCTGCCGCGCGCCACCGGGGTCGTCTCGTCCCCGACGGTGATCAGCGCCCGGCCGCTGACCACGAAGTACACCTCGTCCTGGCGGTGCGGCTGCTGCGGGTCGGGCTCGCCGCGGTCCAGCGCGTACAGGCCGACGGACATGTTCCGCTCGCGCAGGAACTGCAGGTACGCGCCCTCGTTGGCGGCGCGCTCCGCCTCCAGCTCGTCCAGCCGGAACACCTTCACAGGTCCTCAACCCCTCACCGGTAGGCGGCCGCGTCCGCATCTGGGACGATCTCGGCCATGGTGACTTTTCTCGTCAAGACGCTCGCCAACGCCGTGGCCCTGGCCGCCGCCGTGTGGCTGCTGGACGACATCACGCTCACGGGTGACGACACCGCCGACAAGACTCTCACGCTGGTCCTCGTCGCGCTGATCTTCGGTCTGGTCAACTTCCTGGTCAAGCCGGTCGCGAAGCTGCTCTCCCTCCCGCTGCTGGTCCTCACCCTCGGCCTGTTCACCCTGGTGATCAACGCGCTGATGCTGCTGCTCACCTCCTGGGTCGCCGACCAGGCCGACCTGGCCTTCCACGTCGGCGGCTTCTGGACGGCCGTGCTCGGCGGCCTGATCGTCTCCATCGTGTCGTGGGCGGTGAACATGCTGCTGCCCGACGGCGACTGAGCCCGGACCACGGGCCGGGCCGCCGGGGCCCTCGCGCGTCCCCGATGATGGGAGGCATGCGCACCGGCACATCCGACACCCGCACCCCCTACCGCGTCTGCTTCGTCTGCACCGGCAACATCTGCCGCTCCCCCATGGCCGAGGCCGTCTTCCGCGCCCGCGTCGAGGAAGCCGGGCTGGCCGGCCTGGTGGAGGTGAGCAGCGCGGGCACCGGCGGCTGGCACGCGGGCGACGGCGCCGACCCCCGCACGCTCTCGGTGCTGGAGGCCGCCGGGTACGCCCTGGACCACACCGCGCGGCAGTTCCTCGAGGACTGGTTCGGCCGGCTGGACCTGGTGATCGCCCTGGACGGAAGTCACCTGCGGGAGCTGCGGGCCCTGGCCCCCACCCCGGAGGACGCGGCGAAGATCCGGCTGCTGCGCTCGTACGCTCCCGGCGCCGGTTCCGGCTCCGGGAGCCGCGACATGGACGTGCCCGACCCGTACTACGGCGGGACGGAGGGCTTCGAGGAGTGCCTGGCCCTGATCGAGGAGGCCGTGCCCGGGCTGCTGGAGGAGGTGCGGGCGGCGGCCGGGGCGGACGGCGCCGCCGCCGTCCGGCCGTGAGCGGAACGCCCGCCGGGGCGCGCCCCGGGTCCGGGGGGATCGCGGAGAGGGTCGCCGCCCTGGCCGGCGCGGCCGTCGCCGGGGTGCGGCCCGTGGGCGGCGGGGACGTCTGCGACGCCCACCGGATCGCCCTCTCGGACGGCCGCACCGTCTTCGCCAAGACCCTCCACCCCGCCCCAGAGGGCTTCTTCGCCGCCGAGGCCGCCGGGCTGGAACTGCTGGCCTCCACCGGGACGGTCGCCGTTCCCCGGGTGCTCGCCGCCGGGGCGGACGTCCTGCTGCTGGAGTGGATCGAGCCGGGCCGGGCGGACGCCGCGCAGGCCGAGCGGCTCGGCCGCGACCTGGCCGCCCTCCACTCCACACCGGCCCCCGCCTGGGGCAACCCCGACCCGTCCCGCCCCGCCTACCTCGGCCCGGTGCCCCTGCCCTCGCCCGCCCGGCCGCCGGCCGCTCCGGAGGACTGGCCCGCCTTCCACGCCGAGTGGAGGCTGCTGCCCCTGCTGCGCCGGGCCGTCGACGCCGGCGGGATCCGCGGCGGTGACGCCCGCGACGTGGAGCGGCTGTGCGAGGAGCTGTGCGCCGACCCGGGGGACGGCACGGGCCCCTCCGGACCGCCGCAGCCGCCCGCCGTCATCCACGGCGACCTGTGGTCGGGCAACGTCCACTGGTCCGCCGACGGCCGCGCCCGTCTGATCGGCCCGGCCGCGCAGGGCGGCCACCCGGAGACCGACCTGGGCATGCTGGAGCTGTTCGGCTGCCCCCGCCTGGAGCGGCTGCTGGCCGCGTACGAGGAGGTCAGGCCCCTGCCCGGCCGCCGGAAGAGGCTGCCGCTCCACCAGCTCCAGCACCTGCTGGTGCACGCCGTCCTGTTCGGCCCCGGCTACGGCGCCCGGTGCGGTGCGGCGGCCCGGGCCGCGCTCGGCTGAGCGGCGCGCGTACCCTCGGAGGGCTGATGACGACGGGGGCGGAGCGCGAGGAGCGGCACATGGCGGGCGGCAGGACCGGGGACGGCGACGGAACACGGGTGGTGCGGGCCGGGCTTCCCGAGGAGGAGCCGTACGCCCCGCCGCTGCCCGGTCCCGTCCTGGCGGCGCACTACCACCTTCCCGGGGATCCGGCCGTCGCCCCCTACACCTACGGCCGCGACAACAACCCCACCTGGACGGGTCTGGAGCGCGCCATCGGCGAACTGGAGGCCCCCGGCGACGAGACGGTGCTCACCACCGTCTTCGCGTCCGGCATGGCCGCGATCTCCGCGGTGCTGCTGTCGAGGGCGAAGCCGGGCGACGTGGTGGTGCTGCCCTCGGACGGCTACAACCTGCTGGTCCCCGTGCGGGAGCGCCTGGAGGGCTGGGGCGTGGAGGTCCGCACCGCCCCCACCGGCGGCGACGCCCAGCTGGAGGCGCTGGACGGCGCGACGCTGCTGTGGATCGAGACGCCCTCCAACCCCGGCCTGGACGTGTGCGACATCCGGCGCCTGGCCGACGCCGCCCACGAGCGCGGCGCGCTGGTCGCGGTGGACAACACCCTCGCCACCCCGCTGGGGCAGCGTCCCCTGGAACTGGGCGCCGACTACTCCGTGGCCAGCGGCACCAAGGCGCTCACCGGCCACGGCGACGTCCTGCTGGGCTATGTGGCCTGCCGGGGCGAGGAGCTGGCGGCGCCGGTCCGGCTGTGGCGCAAGACGGTCGGGGCGATCCCCGGCCCGGTGGAGTCCTGGCTGGCGCACCGTTCGCTGGCCACGCTGGACCTGCGCACCGCCCGGCAGGCGTCCAACGCCCTGGCCGTCGCCGAGGCGCTGCGCGAACGTCCCGAGGTGAGGGACGTCCGGCACCCGGGGCTGCCGGACGACCCGGCGCACGAGGTGGCCGCCCGGCAGATGCGGCGCTTCGGCTGCGTGGTCTCCTTCACCCTGCCGGACAAGGGCTTCGCCGAGCGGTTCCTGGCCGCGCTGCGGCTGGTGGACGACGCGACCAGCTTCGGCGGGGTGCGGTCCACGGCCGAGCGGCGCGGCCGGTGGGGCGGGGACGCGGTGCCGGAGGGCTTCGTGCGGATGTCGGTGGGCGTGGAGGACGCGGCCGACCTGGTCGCCGACGTCCGCGCGGCCCTGGACAGCGCCGGACGCGGCTGAACCGGCGGACGGGCCCCGGGGTGCGGCCGGCGGGCCGGGACCGGCGGGGGCGGGCGAGGTTTCGCCGCCACCGCGCCGGGCGAGACCTTCCCCATGACCGCCGACGCGCGCCCCGTGGTCAAGCGCACCGCCCGGGCCATCCTGTTCGATGACGACGAGCTGATCCTGATCAAACGCACCAAGCCCGGCCGCGCTCCGTACTGGATCACGCCGGGCGGCGGCGTCGAGCCGGAGGACGCCACCGTCGTCGAGGCGCTCCACCGCGAACTGGACGAGGAGCTGGGCGCGAAGGTGACCGACGTGGTCCCCGCCTTCGTCGACACCGTCCCCTACGATCCGGCCGAGGACCCGGACGCCGCCGATCCGGCCGGTGCGCCGGGGGTGAAGGTGCAGCACTTCTTCGCCTGCCGGCTGGCCGGGATGGACCTCGCCCGCCGCCACGGACCGGAGGTGGACGAGCCGCGCGGCGAGTACGAGGTGGTCCGCGTCCCCTTCACCCGCGGGGGCATCGCCTCGGTGGAGGTGGTGCCGCCCTCCCTGCGCGCGTTCCTGGACGCCAACATCGAGGGTGTACGGGCCCTGCTCGCTCCCGACCTGGGCTGACGTCCGGCGTCCCGGGCCGTCCGATGCCCTGGCCCGACGTCTCGGCCCGACGCCTCGGCCCGACGCCTCGGCCCGACGTCCGTCCGCTCCGGGGCCGGACGGGCGGCGGGCGTCAGCCGAACCAGCCGGTGAAGGGCTTCTCCCCGGTGCCCGGTCCGCCCTCCGGGCGGCGGCTGCGCGCCCTGGCCAGGACGCGCTCGGCGTGGGCCCGCCAGACCGCCGGATCGCTGCCGGCCGGCAGCGCCTCCACCGCCAGGGGGGCGCGCTCACGGGCCGGACGCCCGGCCGGGCCGCGCCCGCGAGCGGCGCCCGCCGTCCCGAAGAAGTCGCCGCCCTTGCGCCGCCGGTCGTCGGTGCCCCAGTCGCGGGGCGTCCCCCTGGGGGCCTTCTGCAGGTGCGGGATGTGCTTGGCGCAGTGGATGTACGCCTCCTCGACCGTCACCCGCACCCACATCCGGGCCCGCCGCCCGGGCACGGTGTCGGCCGGGACCTCCGGATGCGCCGCCCGGACCGCCTCGTCCTCCACGATCTCGGCGCGGCCGTTGACGTGCAGGCCGATCCGGGCCCGGAAGAAGTCGATCAGCAGGATGCCCACGTGCGGGTTCTCCTGGATGTTGCCCAGGCTGGCGTGCACGCCGTTGCCCCGGTACTCGGGGTACAGCAGGGTGCGTTCGTCGACCACGTGCAGGAAGCCGGGGGGCCCGGCGCGGAAGGTGCTGTCGCACTCGCCGTGCCGGTCGGCGGTGGCCAGGAAGAACATCTCCTGCTGCCCGATGAACTCCCGCATCCGCTCGTTGAGGTGGTCGAGCATCTGCTCGCCGTAGAAGCGGTCGGCGCGTTCGACCGTGCCCAGTCTCCGCTGTATCGCGTGCTCGCCGTCGCTGCCCGGCCGCACGGGAGCAGGCCGGACGGGATCGGTCCGCACCGGGTCGGTCCGCACCGGATCGGTCCGCACGGGCGCGAACGCGGTCGCTCTCGAGTGCTCCACCGGGCGCACCACCCGCAGCGGCATCGTCACATCGGCCGCCTGCGCCGCTCGCGCCGCTCCTGTCACATCCACGCCGTGCCTCACCCGGTGCCTCGCATCCGTCCCGTTTCCCTGCCGACCCCGTTTCCCTGCCCAGCCGCCGCCGTCCTCAACTTCCCGCGACGGCCAGGTCGTCGAGGGAGTCGTGCCGTATGCGGTCGGAGGGGATGCCGGCCCCCACCAGCGCGTCCACCCCGCTGCGGATCATCCCGGGCGGACCGGACAGGTAGCCGTCGTACGCGTGCCACGGCCCGCACCGCCGGACCGCGTCCGGAAGCCGTCCGGTGAGCCCGTCCGACGGCCCCTCGGAGACCACCGGGCGGACCGACAGCCAGGGGTGCCGGCGCTCCATCTCGCGCATGGTGTCCAGGTCGTACAGGTCGTGGGAGCTGCGGGCGCCGTAGAACACCTCCACCGGACGGGCCCGGCCGTACCGGGCCACCTCCTCCACCAATGCCTTGATCGGCGCGATGCCCGTGCTGCCGCCCAGGCAGAGCAGGCCGCTGTCGCGGGAGTGGTCCACGGTCATCGTCCCGGCCGGGGGACCCAGCCGCAGCACGTCACCGGGCCGGGCCCGGTGGACGAGCGCGCCCGACACCCAGCCCGCGGGCACGGCCTTGACGTGGAAGACCAGCAGTCCGTCCGTGCGGGGGGCGCAGGCCAGGGAGTAGTTCCGCCACACCTTCGGCCACCACGGGGTCTCCACAGCGGCGTACTGGCCGGCCAGGAAGGGGTAGGGCTGGTCGGGCCGCACGGTGATGACAGCGATGTCGGCGGTGCGCATCTCGTGCGACACCACCTCCGCGTGCCACCAGGCGGGGGCCCGCCGTTCGTCCTCCGCCGCGGCGTCGATCATGATCTGGGAGATCGCGGTGTAGGCGCGCACCCAGGCCGCCTCGGCCTCCTCGCTCCAGGTCCGCACGGCGTAGCGGGTGAGCGCGGCGATCAGGCACTCGCCGACGGCCGGGTAGTGCTCGGGACGGGTGCCGTACTTGCGGTGGCCGCGGCCGAGGTGGGAGAGGTACTCGACCAGGACGCGCTCGTCGTCGATGAGTCTGGCCGCGGTGAGCAGCGCCCTGAACAGCCGGTCCCGCTGGGCGTCCATGGAGGCGGGGAAGAGCTCGCGCAGCCGCGGGTGCTCGACGAAGAGCAGGGCGTAGAAGTACGAGGTGACGGCCTGCGATATCGGCTCTATCTCCTCCAGCGTGCGGCGTATGAGCACCGCGTCGCTGCCGGGGTCGAACCTGCCGTAGTCGGGGTTGGCCACATACGGGCCGGGGGCGGGCGGGGACGCCGCCCGGGCGCCCGGGGAGGACGGGGGCGCGACACGCTCCTCCTCCGGAGGGGCGAACCAGCTCCACTCCCCGCCGCCGGCGCCACGGCCTCCGGTGGCGGCCCCCGCCGCCGCGCCCTGGGGAGTTCCGTCGCCCGCCGACGTACTGGCCATGGTCTGTCTCGCCTCGAACATCTTCCGATCGGTCCGGTCGCTCGCCGAAGCAGGAAAGCGCCCGTAAGGAGACTTCGTGTCATCGTCCGCGGATTCGCTTGAGCGGCGATGTGAACTCGACCATACCGGCGCCCTGTCAATGTACAAGCCCTGCTCGCGGCTTCACGGAATTCCGGTACCCCGGCGCCGGACGGAAATGGGCGGAATCCGCGTCCGGCGTCCGTTTCCCCCGCGCACGGTGCCCTCCCGCCCTCAACGAGTCGGCGGGTCAGGGCAGTCGGCCCGCGCGGTCCGGAAGGCGGGAGCCGGGCCGGCGGGAATCGGACTGCGCCCGCACCGGACGGCCCGTCCCGCATCCCACCCGTATGCGCTCCGCAACCCGTCCGATGCGAACCGCTCACAGTTCCGGTGCTCGATCTTCACTTTTCCGGGCGGCATACGGAAGAATCTGCGGGATCACCCCGTCCGCGTTCTCCATCACAAGCCGTTCCCTTTTCTCCCGGCCTTCTCCCGGCCTCCCCATTTCGCGGCGGCGGTGCAAAACCGGTGGACGTCCCGCCGCCCGCTCGGCCACTCTGGGGTCCCGTGACCTCCTCCCCCTCCGCACCCCCCTCGTCCTCGCCCTCGCCCTCCCCCGCCCCCGTCTTCCCGGCCGTCCGCCGCCTCGCCCTCGCCGATCTTCCGGCCTGCCTCGACCTCGCCGCCGACCGCGGTTGGGGACGCGAGGAGCACAAGTGGCGGCTGCTGCTGACCGCCGGTCAGGGCTACGGCATCGACGCCCCGGACGGCGGCCTGGCCGGCGCCTTCGTCCTCACCTCCTACGGCCCCGCGGGAGGCACCCCGGACGGCAGGCCCTGCGCCTGCGTCTCCATGGTGCTGGTCGCCGAACGCCATGCCCGCCGCGGCCTGGGCAGCCGGATGATGCGGCACGCGCTGGAGGAAGCCGGCGACGCCACCGTCTTCCTCTTCGCCACCGACCTCGGCCGGCCGCTCTACGAGCGGCTCGGCTTCGCCCCCCTCGAGCCCGCCGACATGTACACCGGCCGCTTCGCCTGCGACTGCCCCGGCGGGCACACCGACGGCACCGCCGTACGCGATGCCACCGCGGCCGACCTGCCCGCCGTCCGCGCCCTGGACGCCACCGTCTTCGGCGCCGACCGCAGCCATCTCCTGGTCCGCCTGCCCGCCTTCGCCGACCACCTCGCCGTCGCCTCCTCCGGCACACGGCTCACCGGCTTCGCCGCGGCCTGGCCGAACGGGGACACCACCGTCATCGGTCCGGTCGTCGCCGAGGACGGGGCCACCGCCCGGGCCCTGATCGCCCGCCTCGCCTCCCGCTCCGGGGGTCCGGTCCGCGTCGACACCTACGCCCGCCACCGGGACCTGGCGGCCTGGCTGCGCTCCCACGGACTCGACGGCCGCTTCCTCTCCACCCTGATGGTCCACGGCGCCCCGGACGTCCCCTGCGACACCGGGCGCGTCTTCGCCCCGTACTCGGTGGCCCTGGGCTGACACCCGGATCCCCGGGGCGCCCGGCGCCCCGGGGGGCTGCCGGGGTGCCGGGCATCCGCGCCGGGGCGCGCGTACGTCAGTCCGCGCGCCACCCCTCCGGGTCCACGCCGCCCGGAACAGGCGCCTCCGGGTCGTACGGGCGGCGAGTGAAGACGAACGTCCCCAGGTCGAGGTGGTCGACCGTGCCGTCCGCACGGCGCACCACCCGCAGCGTCTCGCCCGCGTAGTAGCCGTCCAGCCCGGTCCAGGTGCCGTCCTCCTCCGGCCGGAAGCGGGAGCCCCGGCCCGCACCGCCCACCGCGCCCAGCTCCAGCGTCCTCCCCTCGCACAGCCGCAGCACGAACGCCGACGGCCCCCAGTACCAGGGACCGGTCAGCTCCAGCAGCTCCGGATCGGCCTCGGACCGGGGCCGCCACGGCTCGGGGAAGGACGGCTCGCGCTCGGCCACGATCCCCAGCAGATCGGCCGCCAGACCGCCCACCTGCGGCCCCGACGTCGCGTTGACCAGCACCACGCTCGCCAGCCGCTCCCCTGGCGCCGTCCACAAAGCGGCGAGGAACCCCGGCATGGACCCGATGTGCCCCGACAGCAACCGTCCGCCGGATCGCGCCAGTTGCAGCCCCAGCCCGTACGACTGGTCCCAGGAACCCTCCTCCGGCGCCACCGCCGGGGTCCGCATCTCCGCCAGGCTCTCCGTGCCGAGCACCCGCTCGTCGCCCGCCGCCAGGAACGCCGCGTACCGGCACAGGTCCTCCGCCGTCGACCACAGCTGCCCGGCGGGCGCCATCAGCCCCGTCTCGGCGGCCGGCTCGGGCTGCACCGCGTCCGCCCACGGGTGCACGGCCCACCCCCGGGCGTACGGCTCGGCGGGCAGCGCCGTCGTACGGCGCATGCCCAGCGGTTCCAGCACCTCCTCGCGGAGCACGTCGTACCAGGGCGCGCCGCGCAGCCGCTCCACGAGGGAGCCCAGGAGCGCGTAGCCGAGGTTGGAGTAGTGGTGCCGCCGCCCCGCGGGGTGCCGCAGCGGCCGCTCGCCGAAGAGGTCCGGCGGCTCGGGCCGCAGTCCGCCGGGCGTCCGTTCCCACCAGGGGCCGCGCGGCTCGGCGGCCAGCCCGGAGGAGTGGGACAGCAACTGGGCGATCGTCGCCCTCCCCGCGTCCGGCCCCGCCTCCCCGGGCACGTCGAGGTGCCTGCCGAGCGGATCGGCGAGGTCCAGCAGCCCTTCGTCACGCAGTCGCATCACCAGCACGGCGACGAACGTCTTGGTGATCGATCCGATCCGGTACTGGGTGTCCGGGGTCGGCGGGCCGCCGTCCACAGCGCCGCGCGCCCCGGTCCACACGGCCTTCCCGTCCCGTACCACGGCGCCGACCGCCGAGGGCACCCGTCCCTCGGCCTGGGCGACGGCCAGCCTGTGGAGGAGTGCGCGGCGGGTGGCGGGCAGCAACTCCGCGAACTCCGCACCGATGTCTTCACTGGGGTCGGTCATGCGCCCATTCCTACCCGCCCCCGGGTCCGGCCACCGGCGTTTTCCACAGGGTGCTCCCGTCCCGCCGGACGGAACGCACATCACGGCGCAGCCGGTGGTCACACGCCTCGAGGCGGGTGTCGAAGCCGTCAGGTCACCTGTGGAGGACCACCGCTGTGAACCCCGGTCCGGTGGACACCGTCTGCCGGCGGTTCGGAACCGGGGGCCTCCGAGGACCTCTGCGGATCCGATCCCCGCACCCGCTTCTGTGGCCGTCTCCTCCCGGCGCACCGTCCCGGCGTCGCGATGCCGCTGCGCGACGGCGTCGTCGCACGTCAGGTATGTGCGTACCTGCTGGACGCGGAGGAGAACGCCCGTCCCCAGCCTGTGGACAACCCGATCCGCTCCCGCCTCGTCCTGGATCTCGCCGCGCGCCGCGCCGACGGCCCCGCGGCCCGTCGACCGTTCACAACGCCAGCTTGAAGCCCACGTGCGAGGCGGTGAAGCCCAGTCGCTCGTAGAAGCGGTGGGCATCGGTACGGGTGGCGTCGGAGGTGAGCTGGACCAGGGAGCAGCCCAGCCGGCGGGACTCCCCGATCGCCCACTCGATCAGCCGGGTGCCCAGGCCGCCGCCGCGCTCGTCGGCGTGGACGCGGACGGCCTCGATGAGCGCACGGCTCGCGCCGCGCCGCGACAGCCCGGGGATGACGGTGAGCTGGAGCGTGCCGACGACCCGGCCGCCGCGGACGGCGACGACCAGGTGCTGCTGGGGATCGGCGGCGATCCGCTCGTAGGCCGCGAGGTACGGGGCGAGGTCCCCGGGCGACTCCCGCTGCGCACCCAGCGGGTCGTCGGCGAGCATGTCCACGATGGCGGGCAGGTCGTCGGCCGTCGCGGGCCGTATGCCGGGATCGCTCATGGTCCGCATCCTAGGGTCCGCCGTCCCCCGGACGTCCGATTCCTTCAAGACCGCCGGGCCGCCCGCCGCCTAACGTGGCCGCATGGCACCTCGATTCGACCTCATCGGCCTGGTGGTGGCCGACATGGCCGCCTCGCTCGCGTTCTACCGCCGCCTCGGGCTCGACGTACCCGCCGATGCCGACGGCCTGCCCCATGTGGAGGTCCCCCTGCCGGGCGGGCTCCGCATCGCCTGGGACACCGTCGAGACCATCCGCTCCTTCGACCCCGGCTGGACCCCGCCGCAGGGCGGCGGCCGCGTCGAGCTGGCCTTCCGCTGCGACGGCCCCGCCGACGTCGACGAGCAGTACGGAGAGCTGACGCGGGCCGGGTACACCGGGCACAAGGAGCCCTGGGACGCCGTCTGGGGACAGCGGTACGCCGTCGTCCTCGACCCCGACGGCAACGGGGTCTCCCTCTTCGCGCCCCTGCCGGGCGGCCCGGAGGGCTCCGACGGGTAGGACGCGGCCGGGGCCGGCGGTCAGGCTCCCGACAGCAGCTCCGAGAGCCTGACCCCGGTCAACGCCCTGACCTCGCGCGACAGATGGGCCTGGTCCGCGCAGCCGGCGCGTGCCGCCGCCGACGCCGGCGGCACACCGCCCCGGACCATGCGCAGGGCCCGTTCCATCCGGAGCACCCGGGCCAGCGTCTTCGGCCCGTACCCGAAGGCCGCCAGCGAACGGCGGTGGAGCTGCCGCTCGCTCAGTCCGGCCCCGCGCGCCACGTCCGCCACGCTCCTGCCGGCGCGCAGCCCCGCCGCCACCGCCCGGATCAGCGGGTCCCCCGGCGCCCCGCGCGACCGGGCCGCGGCCAGCTCCTCCAGGACCCGCGCCCGGTCCGGGGCCTCCGCCACCCGCTCCGTCAGCTCCCGCACCTCGCGTTCCGGCCAGAGCGCGCCGAGCGGCACCCGCGCGTCGCGCAGCTCGTGCGCCGGCACGCCCAGCACACGGGGGCCGGTGCCGGGAGCGAACCGCAGGCCCACGTAGACGGTGCCGGGAACGTCGTCCACCAGGTGGGCCCGGGTGTCGGGACCGGCCACCAGCAGACCGCCGGCCGTCCAGATCAGGTCCATGCACCCGTCCGGCAGCACCCTCGCCCGGCGGGCGTCCGGCAGGGCGCCCCTGTGCCACACCACCGCGCCGTCCACCCGCCGTGAACGCCACTCCTCGTACACGCCTCCAGCATCCCCCTCCGCGCCCCGCCGGGCGCGCGGTTCACGCGCCGAACGGTTCCGGCAGCGGCCCGAGCCGCTCGGCGACCCGGCGGCGCAGCAGCAGGTACTCGTCCCGGCGGCGGGGCAGCGGACCCGGGGGCCGCTCCACCGTCCGCGCCCCGGTCACCGTCTCGCCCCTGCGGAACTGCTCGCGGGTCAGGTCGAGTTCGACGCCGCTCGGCAACCGGTTCCACCAGTGGTAACCCTCCTGCCGGCCGTCGCGGAACACCTCGCCGACCACCAGGTCGCCGCCGAACAGATCGTTGACGACCAGCGTGGTGATGTCGCAGTGCCCCCAGGCCGGATTCTCCGGGGTCCACTCGATGCGGGTGATGTCCGAGGGGCAGCAGGTGTCGGCGGCCCAGCTGTCCCGCAGGGCCCGGTCGAGGTCGAGCAGGGTCCACGGGGCCGGGGAGTTCGATGTCATGCAGGGCAGCATGGCAGGCACCACTGACAGATCCCGGCGCGCTCCGGAACCCGGGTCAGGGCCGCGCCGCCCCGCCGGCGGCCGTGGAGTACGCCGCCTGCGCGGCTCCCCCCACTCCGTGAAGGCGTCCACGCGCCGCATGCCGACGGCCTCCAGCAGCCGGCGCGAGCGGACGTCGGCCTCCTGCGTCACCGCGATCACCTCCGGGCGTTCCGGGGTGACCTCCGCCAGGGCCCGGGCCGGCACGGCGGCGAGCGCCTCACGGCCGTACCCGCGCCCCCAGTGCTCGGGCAGCGGCTGGTACGAGACCTCCGTCCGCCCGTCCCGGCGCGGCTCCCGCTCGACCGGCAGCGAACCGACCTCGGGCCCGTCCGCGCCCAGGGCGGCGGCGAACAGGCCGACCGCCCCCACGCACCCCCGCTCGCAGGCCCGGAACACCTCGCCGCTCACGGGGCCGCCGAGGCGGCGGCGGGCCTCCGGGTCCGTCCACAGCCGCGAGCGGGCCGCGACGTCGGCCCGCTCGACCGGCCGCGGTACGAGCCGCTCCGTGACCGGCACGGCGGGCCGGAAGGCCGCCTCCGGCGGCGTCCCCGGCGAACCGGGGGCGGCCGGGCCGGGAACGGTCACGTCTGGGCCATGTCCACGAAGCGCGAGTAGTGGCCCTGGAAGGCCACGGTGATCGTCGCCGTCGGGCCGTTGCGGTGCTTGGCGACGATCAGGTCCGCCTCGCCCGCGCGCGGCGACTCCTTCTCGTAGGCGTCCTCGCGGTGGAGCAGGATGACCATGTCGGCGTCCTGCTCGATCGAGCCGGACTCGCGGAGGTCCGAGACCATCGGCTTCTTGTCCGTACGCTGCTCGGGACCGCGGTTGAGCTGGGAGAGCGCCACCACCGGAACTTCCAGTTCCTTGGCCAGCAGCTTGAGGTTCCGGGACATCTCCGAGACCTCCTGCTGGCGGCTCTCGGGGCGGCGCGAGCCGCCCGACTGCATCAGCTGGAGGTAGTCGATGACGACCAGCCGCAGGTCGTTCCGCTGCTTCAGGCGGCGGCACTTGGCGCGGATCTCCATCATCGTCAGGTTGGGCGAGTCGTCGATGTACAGCGGCGCGTTGGTGACCTCCGGCATCTGACGCGCCAGCCGGTTCCAGTCCTCGTCCGTCATGCTGCCCGACCTCATGTGGTGCAGCGCCACCCGCGCCTCGGCCGACAGCAGGCGCATCGCGATCTCGTTGCGCCCCATCTCCAGCGAGAAGATCACGCTGGGCAGGTTGTGCTTGATCGAGCAGGCGCGGGCGAAGTCCAGGGCCAGGGTCGACTTGCCCATGGCGGGTCTCGCCGCGATGACGATCATCTGGCCCGGGTGGAGGCCGTTGGTGAGGGAGTCCAGGTCGGAGAAGCCCGTGGGGACGCCCGACATCTGACCGCTGCGCGAACCGATCGCCTCGATCTCGTCGAGCGCGCCCTCCATGATCTCGGCGAGGGGGAGGTAGTCCTCCGAGGTCCGCTGCTCGGTGACGGCGTAGATCTCGGCCTGGGCGGAGTTGACGATCTCGTCGACGTCGCCGTCGGCCGCGTACCCCATCTGTGTGATGCGGGTGCCGGCCTCGACCAGGCGGCGCAGGACGGCCCGCTCGTGGACGATCTCCGCGTAGTACTGGGCGTTGGCCGCGGTGGGGACCGTCTGGACCAGGGAGTGGAGGTAGCCGGGGCCGCCGACCTTGGCGATCTCGCCGCGTCTGGTCAGTTCCGCCGCGACCGTGATGGGGTCGGCGGGCTCGCCCTTGGCGTACAGGTCGAGGATCGCCTGGTAGATCGTCTCGTGGGCCGGGCGGTAGAAGTCCTTGCCCTGCAGGGTCTCCACCACGTCGGCGATGGCGTCCTTGGAGAGCAGCATGCCGCCGAGCACCGACTGCTCGGCGTCGAGGTCCTGCGGGGGGACCCGCTCGAAGGAGCCCGCCGCGCCCGACGGCCAGGCGTCGGGGCCGCGGTCGTGCCGCTCCCCGTCCGGTGACGCGCCTCGGCGCTGGCGGGAGAGCGGCAGGTGGTCACCCGGTCCGGTGCCTCCCGCGACAGGGGCGTAACCGGGTGCCGGGCTCTCGACGTGTTCGGACTGCGTCACCCCGCCACCTCCTCCCGTTCGTGCGGCCGTGCCCCCCTTTCCTACGGCACGACTCTGACAGCGGGACGTGCCCGCCGACCGGTTACGGCGCGTCGAGTCCGCGGCGAAGACAAGGGGAACAGCGGGCGGGTGCCGGACAACGGTATGGCTGTGGAGGCCCTCCGCCAACTCTGTTATCCACAGACTCTGTGGACGACCGGCCCCAGTCTGTGGAGAACTCGGTGAATCCTGTGCACGAGGCAGGGGACGGACCTGTGGAGAACTTGGCGATCCCCTCTCGGAAGCCCTTCTGACCTGCTGTTATGTCATCCACCGGCTGTGCAGGAGAAAAACTTCGCGGCCATCTTCAAGATCACGACAAACGGCGCAGACAATCGTGCCGCCCACAGGGCATGGTAAGCGTCACACCCATCTTGCAACTATTACCTGTGGATGTTTGGATCGGATCATGACACACGCTCCACAGCCCGCCGGACGCGCCTCCGCACGGCGCCACGACCGCGAGATCGTCGCGCTGGCACTGCCCGCCTTCGGCGCGCTCGTCGCGGAGCCCCTGTTCGTCATGGCCGACAGCGCGATCGTCGGCCATCTGGGCACCTCCCAGCTCGCCGGACTCGGCGTCGCCGCCACCCTGCTGATGACCGGCGTGAACATCTTCGTCTTCCTCGCCTACGCCACCACCGCCGCCGTCGCCCGCCGGGTCGGCGCCGGAGACCTGCCCGCCGCGATCCGCCAGGGCATGGACGGCATCTGGCTGGCACTGCTGCTGGGCGCCGCGGTGGTGGCCGTCGTCCTGCCCACCGCACCCGTCCTGATCGACCTGTTCGGGACCTCGGGCACCGCGGCGCCGTACGCCGTGACGTACCTGCGGATCAGCACCCTGGGCATTCCGGCGATGCTCGTCGTCCTGGCGGCCACCGGAGTGCTGCGCGGTCTCCAGGACACCCGGACCCCCCTCTACGTAGCCATCGGCGGGTTCTCCGCCAACGCCGTGCTCAACCTGCTCCTGGTCTACGGCGCCGGGCTGGGCATCGCCGGCTCCGCCTGGGGCACGGTGATCGCCCAGTGCGGCATGGCCGCCGCCTACCTGGCCGTGGTGGTCAGGGGAGCCCGGCGGCACGGGGCCTCGCTGCGCCCGGACGCCGCGGGGATACGCGCCGGCGGCCGGGCCGGGGTGCCGCTGCTGGTGCGGACGCTGTCGCTGCGCGCCGTGCTGGTGCTCGCCACCGCCGTCGCGGCGCGACTGGGGGACGCCGAGGTGGCCGCGCACCAGATCACGCTGACCATCTGGTCGCTGCTGGCCTTCGCCCTGGACGCGATCGCCATCGCAGGGCAGGCGATCATCGGCCGCTACCTGGGCGCGGGGGACGCGGCGGGAGCGCGGGCGGCCTGCCGCCGGATGGTGCAGTGGGGGGTGGCGTCCGGAGTGGTGCTGGGCGCCGCGGTGGTCGCGGCGCGTCCGCTGCTGCTGCCGCTGTTCACCTCGGACACGGCCGTTCACGACCGGCTGACGCCCGCGTTGCTGGTGGTGGCGGTGACCTCGCCGATCGCCGGAGTGGTCTTCGTGCTCGACGGCGTGCTGATGGGAGCGGGCGACGGGCCGTACCTGGCGTGGGCGATGCTGGTGACGCTGGCGGTCTTCGCCCCGGTGGCGCTGGCCGTGCCGGCGCTGGGGGGAGGGCTGACCGCGCTGTGGTGGACGATCGCCGGGCTGATGATGGCGACCCGGCTGGTCACCCTGTGGCTGCGGACCCGCTCCGGACGCTGGATCGTCACCGGGGCCGTGCGGGCCTGACCGGCACGGCGGCCGTCCGGAGGAACGCGCAGGGCCGCGACCCCCTTGAAGGGGGCCGCGGCCCTGTGTGTCACCGTCGTGCCGGCCGGCTCACCGGCCGGATGCGGACGCTGTGCCCGCCGCTCAGGCGGCGCCGACCTCGACGCCGACCTTGGCGACGACCTCGGGGTGCAGGCGCACCGTCACCTGGTGGGAGCCCAGGGTCTTGATCGGCGAGCCCAGCTCGATGCGGCGCTTGTCGACGTCCGGGCCGCCCGCGGCCTTGACCGCCGAGGCGATGTCGGCCGGGGTGACGGAGCCGAACAGACGGCCCTGGTCGCCGGCGCGGACCTTCAGTCGGACCGTGAGGCCCTCGATCCGGCCCTTGATCTCGTTGGCCTGCTCGATCGTGGCGATCTCGCGGATCTTGCGGGCGCGGCGGATCTGCTCGACGTCCTTCTCCCCGCCCTTGGTCCAGCGGATCGCGAAACCACGGGGGAGCAGGTAGTTGCGGGCGTACCCGTCCTTCACCTCGACGACGTCGCCGGCGTTGCCGAGACCGGAGACCTCGTTGGTCAGGATGATCTTCATCTGTCGGTCATCCTTCCCTTAGCGAGCGGTCGAGGTGTAGGGCAGCAGCGCCATCTCGCGGCTGTTCTTGACGGCCGTGGCGACATCGCGCTGGTGCTGGGTGCAGTTGCCGGTGACCCGGCGGGCACGGATCTTGCCGCGGTCGGAAATGAACTTCCGCAGCAGGTTCGTGTCCTTGTAGTCGACGTAGGAGATCTTCTCCTTGCAGAACACGCAAACCTTCTTCTTCGGCTTGCGCGCAGGCGGCTTCGCCATTGTCTCTCTCCGTTTGGTTCAAGAAGTCTGTGCCTGTGAGCGCAGCCCTTCCCGGCCCGTGAGGGCTGTCAGAAGGGAGGCTCGTCCGAGTAGCCACCGCCGGAGCCGCCGCCCCAGCCGCCACCGCCGCCGCCCTGGCCGCCGGCCGGGGCGCCCGTGGCCCACGGGTCTCCCGCGGGGGCGCCTCCGCCCTGCTGGCCGGGGCCGCCGCCCCAGCCGCCGCCGCCACCCTGACCGCCGCGGCCGGTGGTCTTGGTGACCTTGGCCGTGGCGTTGCGCAGGCTGGGGCCGACCTCGTCGACGTCCAGCTCGAAGACCGTGCGCTTGACGCCCTCGCGGTCCTCGTACGAGCGCTGCTTGAGCCGGCCCTGAACGATGACGCGGGTTCCCTTGGTGAGGGACTCGGCGACGTTCTCCGCCGCCTGCCGCCAGACCGAGCAGGTCAGGAAGAGGCTCTCGCCGTCCTTCCACTCGTTGGTCTGGCGGTCGAAGGTACGGGGAGTGGACGCGACACGGAACTTCGCGACCGCCGCACCGGAGGGGGTGAAGCGCAGCTCGGGGTCGTCGACCAGATTGCCGACGACCGTGATGACGGTCTCGCCTGCCATGGGTGAACCTCTCGGCGGGGTGCTGCTGGCTGCTGGTGATGCTGTGGTGCTCGGGCGTCCGGGGCGCTACCCGGCCCTCGCTCCGCTGAGCGGGACGCTCAGTGGGTGTCGGGGCGGAGGACCTTGGTCCGCAGAACCGACTCGTTCAGGTTCATCTGACGGTCGAGTTCCTTGACGACCGCGGGCTCGGCCCGCAGGTCGATGACCGAGTAGATGCCCTCGGGCTTCTTCTTGATCTCGTAGGCGAGACGACGACGTCCCCAGGTGTCGACCTTCTCGACCTTGCCGTTGCCCTCGCGGACGACGGAAAGGAAGCTCTCGATCAGCGGGGAGACAGCGCGCTCCTCGAGATCGGGGTCGAGGATGACCATCACCTCGTAGTGACGCATGTGGAACCCACCTCCTCTGGACTCAACGGCCACGGTCGTTCCGTGGCAGGAGGGTCTATGCGTTGTGAACAACGGTATCGGCCGGCACCGACAATCCCGGAAGCTTTCCCGGAACCGCCCGGGAATCCGTTCCCGGGATGATCGTGACCTGGGCAGACACCGTGCAGACGGTACAGAGTACCCGCACCGCGACTCCGGTTGAAATCCGGTGTCCCCTCGCCGCAATCTGGACACAACGGATGTGAGCGGCGTCACCCGGCGCCGCTCCCGGCGGTCCGGGCACCCCGGACCCTCCGGCAGGAGGTGCTCCATGGCACACGCGATACGCAGGAGGACCGGCGGCAGGATCGCCGCCGTCCTCAACAGCGACCACCAGGCTCATCCGGTCGAGAACCGCCTCGTCGCCGTGACGGCGGTGCTCGCCCTGGTCGCGTTCGTCACAGGCTTCTTCCCGGTCCTGCACCTGCTCGCCTCCTGGGCCGGCCTGGCGGGCGTCGTCGCCGGCCTGTGGGGACAGATGATCTCCGCGACCACGGAGGAGCGGTTCGTGCTGGTCATCGGGACGGGAGCGGCGGCCCTCGGCTTCTTCCTGGGCATGTGGAACGGAGGTCTGTACTAGATCCGCGCCGGGGGACCGGACCGCCGGCCGCCTCCCCCTCCGTCCCGCTCCCCCGGTCTCCGGCTCCCTTCGGGGCCGCACCCCGGCGTTGCCCCGCCGGGGCACGGTCGGCGCCGTCCGGCCCGCAGTAGGCTTCCGGCCATACCCTGCGAAGTACGCCGGAGGAGCGCCCCGTATGAGCCTGACCCTGAGGACGATCAGTCGCGAGCAGCACCTGGCGTATATCCGCAGCCTGCCATCGGCCAGTCACATGCAGGTCCCGGCGTGGGCCGACGTGAAGACCGAGTGGGGCTCGGAGAACCTGGGCTGGTTCGACGCCAAGGGCGAACTGGTCGGGGCCGGCCTGGTGCTGTACCGGCAGCTGCCGAAGGTCAAACGCTATCTCGCGTACCTGCCCGAGGGGCCGGTGATCAACTGGTACGCGCCCAACCTGGAGGAGTGGCTGCGCCCGATGCTGGCGCACCTGAAGGCCAAGGGCGCCTTCTCCGTGAAGATGGGGCCGCCCGTGGTGATCCGCCGCTGGGACGCCCCCGCGATCAAGGCGGGCATCCAGGACCCGGACGTGAAGCGGCTGCGGGACGTGGAGGCCACGCACATCGAGCCGCGCGCCTTCGAGGTGGCCGACCGGCTGCGGCGGATGGGCTGGCAGCAGGGCGAGGACGGCGGCGCCGGCTTCGGCGACGTGCAGCCCCGCTACGTCTTCCAGGTGCCGCTGGAGGGACGGACGCTGGACGAGGTCCACAAGGGCTTCAACCAGCTGTGGCGGCGCAACATCAAGAAGGCCGAGAAGGCCGGTGTCGAGGTCGTACAGGGCGGCTACGACGACCTGACCACCTGGCAGGAGCTGTACGAGGTCACGGCCGAGCGCGACAGGTTCCGCCCGCGTCCGCTGGTGTACTTCCAGCGGATGTGGAAGGCCCTGAACGCCGAGGACCCCAACCGCATGCGGCTGTACCTCGCCAAGCACGAGGGCGAGGCGGTGGCCGCGGCCACGATGCTGATCGTGGGCGGGCACGTGTGGTACTCGTACGGCGCCTCGGCGAACCACAAGCGCGAGGTGCGCCCGTCGAACGCGATGCAGTGGCGGATGCTCCAGGACGCCTACGCGCTGGGGGCCAGCGTGTACGACCTGCGGGGCATCAGCGACTCCCTGGACGACAGCGACCACCTCTTCGGCCTGATCCAGTTCAAGGTGGGTACGGGCGGTCAGGCGGTGGAGTATCTCGGCGAGTGGGACTTTCCGCTCAATAAGCTGCTGCACAAGGCGCTCGACATCTACATGTCGCGCCGCTGACGCCCGTCTCCACGCACGTCCGGCGGTCCCCCGCGGGACCGGCCTGACCGATGAGAAAGGTTCCGTACGGCCATGGCGCTCACCCTCTATGTCGACACCGAACGCTGGCGGGCGCACCAGCGCACGGTGCTCCAGCAGTACCCGGGGCTCGTCCCGGTCTGCAAGGGCAACGGCTACGGCTTCGGCCACGAGCGGCTGGCCGAGGAGGTGACCCGCTTCGGCTCGGACGTCATCGCCGTGGGCACCACCTACGAGGCCGCCCGCATGAAGGACTGGTTCAGCGGGGACCTGCTGGTGCTCACGCCGTTCCGCCGCAGCGAGGAGCCGGTGCCGCTGCCGGACCGGGCGATCCGCACGGTGTCGTCGGTGGACGGGGTGAACGCCCTGGTGGGCGCCCGTGTCGTCATCGAGGTGATGAGCTCGATGAAGCGGCACGGCGTGCTGGAGGAGGACCTCGGCAAGCTCCACGCCGCGATCGACGACGTACGGCTGGAGGGCTTCGCCATCCACCTGCCGCTGGACCGCGCCGACGGCACGGACGCGGTGGAGGAGGTCATCGGCTGGATGGACCGGCTGCGGGCCGCCCGGCTGCCGCTGGAGACGATGTTCGTCAGCCACCTGAAGCCGGACGAGTTCGCCCGGCTCCAGCAGCAGTTCCCCCAGACCCGGTTCCGGGCGCGGATCGGGACGCGGCTGTGGCTGGGCGACCACAAGGCGACCCAGTACCGGGGCTCGGTGCTGGACGTGACGCGGGTCTCCAAGGGCGACCGCTTCGGCTACCGCCAGCAGAAGGCGCCGGGCGACGGCTGGCTGGTGGTGGTGGCGGGCGGCACCTCGCACGGGGTGGGCCTGGAGGCCCCGAAGACCATGCACGGCGTGACGCCGCGGGCCAAGGGCGTGGCACGGGCCGGTCTGGCGACGGTCAACCGCAACCTCTCCCCGTTCGTGTGGGACGGCAAGCAGCGCTGGTTCGCCGAGCCGCCGCACATGCAGGTGTCGATCCTGTTCGTGCCGGACGAGGCGGCGGAGCCGAAGGTGGGCGACGAGCTGACGGCGATCCTGCGGCACACCACGACGCAGTACGACCGGCTGGTCGAGCACTGACCGTCCGCGCCGCCCGACGGCACGGACGCGCACGGACACGGTGAGGGACCCCGGACACGATGTCCGGGGTCCCTCACCGTCGTGCGGACGGCCCGTTCGCCGGCGCCCCTGTTCCGCCGGCGCCCGGTACTTCATCCGTGTTCCGTCAGCGCTCCACCTCGCCGCGGATGAACTTCTCCACGTTCTCCCGCGCCTGGTCGTCGAAGTACTGCACCGGCGGGGACTTCATGAAGTAGGAGGAGGCCGAGAGCACCGGGCCGCCGACGCCGCGGTCCTTGGCGATCTTCGCGGCGCGCAGGGCGTCGATGATGACACCGGCGGAGTTCGGGGAGTCCCAGACCTCCAGCTTGTACTCCAGGCTCAGCGGGACGTCGCCGAAGGCACGGCCCTCGAGGCGGACGTAGGCCCACTTGCGGTCGTCCAGCCAGGCCACGTAGTCCGACGGGCCGATGTGGACGTTCTTCTCGCCCAGCTCGCGGTCGGGGATCTGGGAGGTGACGGCCTGGGTCTTGGAGATCTTCTTGGACTCCAGGCGGTCGCGCTCCAGCATGTTCTTGAAGTCCATGTTGCCGCCGACGTTGAGCTGCATCGTGCGGTCGAGGACGACGCCGCGGTCCTCGAAGAGCTTGGCCAGCACGCGGTGCGTGATGGTGGCGCCCACCTGGGACTTGATGTCGTCGCCGACGATCGGGACACCGGCCTCGGTGAACTTGTCCGCCCACTCCTTGGTGCCGGCGATGAAGACCGGCAGGGCGTTGACGAAGGCGACCTTGGCGTCGATGGCGCACTGCGCGTAGAACTTGGCGGCCTCCTCGGAGCCCACCGGGAGGTAGCAGACCAGGACGTCGACCTGGCGGTCCTTGAGGACCTGGACGACGTCGACCGGCTCCTCGGAGGACTCCTCGATGGTCTCGCGGTAGTACTTGCCCAGACCGTCCAGGGTGTGGCCGCGCTGGACGGTGACCCCGGTCCTGGGCACGTCGCAGATCTTGATGGTGTTGTTCTCGCTGGCGCCGATGGCGTCGGCCAGGTCCAGTCCGACCTTCTTGGCGTCCACGTCGAACGCGGCCACGAACTCGATGTCCGAGATGTGGTAATCGCCGAACTGCACGTGCATCAGACCCGGCACGCGGCTCTTCGGGTCGGCGTCCTTGTAGTACTCGACGCCCTGCACCAGCGAGGCGGCGCAGTTGCCCACGCCGACGATGGCTACGCGAACCGAACCCATTGGCGGTTGCTCCCTGTGTGTTCTGTAGTAGTTCCCGAAGAGGACCCGCACCGCGCGGACCCTCAGCTGGCGGTGTCCTCACCGGACGGATCGGACGGGGCCTCCCCGCGGCGCTGATCGCGCCCCGCCCGCTCGCTCTCGATGAGTTCGTTGAGCCAGCGGACCTCGCGCTCCACGGACTCCATTCCGTGTCGCTGGAGTTCGAGGGTGTAGTCGTCCAGACGCTCGCGCGTACGGGCCAGGGAGGCGCGCATCCTGGCGAGGCGCTCCTCCAGCCGGCTGCGGCGGCCTTCCAGCACCCGCATCCGCACGTCGCGCGAGGTCTGGCCGAAGAAGGCGAAGCGGACGCCGAAGTGCTCGTCCTCCCAGGTGTCCGGCCCGGTCTGGGCCAGGAGCTCCTCGAAGTGCTCCTTGCCCGCGGCCGTCAGCCGGTAGACGATCCTGGCCCGCCTCCCGGCGAGCGGCGCCGCGGAGGAGTCCTCGGGCGGATCGCCCGGTTCCTCCGTCAGCCATCCCCGCTGCACCAGCGTCTTGAGGCAGGGGTAGAGGGAGCCGTAGCTGAAGGCGCGGAAGACGCCCAGTGAGGTGTTGAGCCGCTTGCGCAGTTCGTAGCCGTGCATCGGCGACTCGCGGAGCAGCCCCAGAACGGCGAACTCCAGGATTCCCGAGCGCCTGCCCATCGCCGTCACTCCCTCCACCGGTTCCGCGGCCGTACGCCGGCCGCCCGCGTTCCCTTCCCGCGGTGCTTCCCTCTCGCTGCGCCGACCGCCTCCGCGGCGGCGACCGCCTCACGCCGATGTATCGACTCGATACATCGTAGCGATAGATCAGACCTTAGAACGCCTACCCGAACGGCACAAGGAAGAGAAGGTGAGGGGGCTCACATCGGCGATTCGCCACAGGTCGCTCGCCACTTTTGAGCGGAAAGCCGACCTTGGCAGGTTTTGGAGCTGCGTAGTCTGTCCGCTGTGCAGAAGGTGACCGGGAACCAACGAGGCGTTCGAAGCGTCATCGTCCCGGGTGCAGTGCGGCCAGTTCGGGGAATCGGGCCGGGCCGCACATCGGGGGACCGGAAGTACACCGCCGCCTTCAGGCGCGAGCGCCTGCCCGAGGAGTAGCTGTTCCACATGAGCGAGCACCGTCGCAAGCCGCCGCAGTCGCGTGGCCGGCGCGCCGCCCAGCCGCCGTCCGGCGGCCGGCGTGCCGCGCAGCCGCCGCATGAGATCACCCCGAGCTCCCACGGCATGCCCTCCGACCGCCCCCACGGCGGCCGGGCCGAGGCCCGCCGCGCGGCGCAGCGCGCCGCAGGCGGCAGGCGCCGTGCCGCGAGCGGCGCCACCGCCGTCGGAGGCCGCCGGGCCCGCTACGAGCCGGAGAAGAAGCGGTTCATCGACTACCCCCGGGCCGGCAAGGACGGCTGGCGGCGCTGGGCGCCGTCCTGGAAGCTGATCGCCGCCCTGTGCCTGGCCTTCCTCGGCGCCCTCGTCGGTCTCGCGGGGCTCGGGCTGGCGATGGTGGAGGTTCCGAGCGAGAAGAACGCACTGGCCATCCAGGAGAGCAACGTCTACTACTGGAAAGACGGGTCGGTGATGGCCCAGGTCGGCGACAAGAACCGCCAGAACGTGAACATAGAAGACATCCCGCGGTCGATGCAGGACGCGGTGGTCTCCGCGGAGAACGCCACCTTCTGGGAGGACAGCGGCATCGACCCCATGGGCATCGCCCGCGCGGCGTTCAACATGGCCCGGGGCGGCGACACCCAGAGCGGTTCGACCATCACCCAGCAGTTCGTGAAGAACACCTACCTCACCCAGGAACAGACGATCTCCCGCAAGGTCCGCGAGCTGCTCATCTCCATCAAGGTCAACGCCGATATGGAGAAGGAGGAGATCCTCCAGGGCTACCTCAACACCAGTTACTACGGGCGGGGCGCGTACGGCGTCGAGGCGGCGGCCCAGGCGTACTTCGGCAAGAGCGCCGAGGACCTCACCACCCCCGAGAGCGCCCTGCTCACCACGGTGCTCAAGGGCCCCGACCTGTACGACCCCGCCGGTGGCGAGAAGACCTCCGCCGCGGACAACACCGAGCGCGCCAAGAAGCGCTGGAACTGGGTCCTGGACCGGATGGTCGAGCTGGGCAAGCTCGACAAGGCCGAGCGGGACGGCTACGAGTTCCCCAAGCTCAAGCCCCGCAAGCCGCTGGCCGGCCAGAACGGCCAGGTCGGCTACATGGTGTCCATCGCCGGGGCCGAGGTGCGGAAGAAGCTCGGCCTCAGCCAGGAGCTGTTCGACCAGGGCGGCTACCAGATCCACACGACCTTCGAGAAGGACAAGGTCACCGCGCTGACGAAGGCGGTCGACAAGGTCCGGAAGCAGTACCTCAAGCCCGAGGAGCGCCCCGGCGGCAAGGACAAGCACGTCCAGTTCGGCGCGGCCTCGGTGGAGCCGGGCACGGGCAGGATCGTCGCGATCTACGGCGGCCCCGGTTTCGACAAGGGTCACTTCACCAACAACGCCGACACCCAGGGCGTCCCGGTCGGCTCCACCTGGAAGCCCTTCGTGCTCTCCGCCGCCATGGAGTACGGCACGTACAAGAGCGGCGGCGAGGGCATCTCGCCGGAGAGCGTCTACAACGGCGACAACAAGCTCAAGATCAAGCGGCAGGACGGCACCGACTACCTGGACAAGGAGGGCAACCCCTTCTACCAGGTGAACAACGCCGACGAGGACCACGGGCCCGTCACCCTGCGCAAGGCCATGGAGGTGTCCGCCAACACCCCCTTCGTCCAGCTCGGCATGGACGTGGGCATGGACAAGGTGAAGGCCATGGCCAAGAAGGCCGGCATCGACGAGGACAGCTTCGACCCCAACCTCAACCCCTCCTTCGCCCTGGGCACCTCCACCCCCGGCGCCATCGAGATGGCCGAGGCGTACGCGACGTTCGCGAAGTCCGGCATCCACGTCGAGCCGTACGCGGTGACCAAGGTCATGAAGGAGGGCGAGGAGAAGGAGGGCTTCGAGAAGCCGCACAGGGAGACGGCCCTCGACGCCAACATCGCCAACAACATCACCGACATCCTGCACAGGAACGTGGTCAACGGCCCGGAGGGCACCGGCCACAGGGCCCAGCAGCTGGGCCGCCCCGCGGCTGGCAAGACCGGCACCACCGACCAGAACAAGTCCGCCTGGTGGGTGGGGTACACCCCGCAGCTCTCCACCGCCGTCACGATGTTCCGCAGCGATCCGACGGAGGGCACGCTGCTGTCGATGAACGGCACGGGCGGCTTCAAGTCCATCCACGGTGGCGAGCTGCCCACCCAGGTGTGGGTGGACTACATGAAGGCCGCCCTCAAGGGCAAGCCCGTGGAGAGCTTCCCCAGGGCCCTTCCCATCGGCAAGAAGGCCGACGGGCTGGGCATCCCGTCCGCGTCGCCGTCCGTGTCGGAGACGCCCGACCCGACGCCGACCGAGTCCGAGACGACGGAGCCCAGCACCGAGCCGTCGTCGTCCGCGCCGACGCCGTCGACCCAGCCGTCGGACACCTGCCGACCCGGCGAGTGGTTCTGCCAGGACAACGAGGGCCAGACCGAGGGCAACACCAACGGCGCGGACCAGGGCCAGACCGAGGGCAATACCGGAGGCGAGGACGACGAGGGCCAGACCGAGGGCAATACCGGAGGCGACGCCCAGGGGAACACCGGAGGCCGCCCCGGCGGCGGCGACAACGGCTCGATCTGGGGCATGAACGGAAACTGACCCTCCCAGCGGAAGAGCGGTGCCGGCCCGGCGGCCGGAATCCGGTTCACGGATTCCCGGTCCGTCGCGGCCGGCACCGCTCTTCGTCGTGTTCGGGCCGGCCGTGGAGCCGGTCGCCGAAGACGGACGCCGGGTGCTTCGGGGCCGTCGCGAGCCCCCCGGCTCACGCAACCCCACGGGTCCCGCACCGGCATACGGCAGGATGGGCCCATGACGTTCGCGCGCCAGGACCCCCAGGCACCGGTACGGCCCACCGTCGAGGACGAGATCGCGGCCCGCGGCAGCGAGCTGATCGGCGGGCCGATCGGCAGGCGCGCGCTGACCGGGCAGCACTGGTGGTCGCCCGTGCGGGTCGTGCTGCTGGTGGCGATGGGGATGTTCGCCCTCGGCATGGTGCAGAAGCTGCCCTGCTACGAGAGCGGCTGGTTCCACGGCCGGACCGCCCAGTACGTGCACGCCTGCTACTCCGACATCCCGCACCTCTACACCGGGCGCGGCTTCGCCGCCGACCTCGCGCCGTACTTCGACCGCATTCCGCAGAGCGTCTCCGGCGGGATGGAGTACCTGGAGTACCCGGTGCTGACCGGGATGTTCATGGAGGTCGCCTCCTGGTTCACCCCGGGCAGCGGCGAGACGATGTTCCGGCAGCAGATCTACTGGATGGTCAACGCCGGAATGCTGATGGCCTGCGCGGCCCTCCTGGTGGTCTGCGTCGCCCGCGTCCACCGGCACCGGCCGTGGGACGCGCTGCTGGTCGCGCTCGCGCCGGCCCTGGCCCTGACCGCCACCATCAACTGGGACCTGCTCGCCGTCTCCCTCACCGCCGCCGCGATGCTGATGTGGTCGCGGAGCCGTCCGTTCGCCTTCGGGGTGCTGCTCGGTCTCGCGACCGCCGCCAAGTTCTACCCGTTCCTGCTGCTGGGGCCGCTGCTGGTGCTCTGCTGGCGCGCGGGTCGTCTCCGGGACTTCGGAACGGCACTGGGCGGAGCCTTGCTCTCGTGGCTGGCCGTGAATCTGCCCGTCATGGTGCCGGCATGGGACGGCTGGTCGAAGTTCTACACCTTCAGCGAGGAGCGGGGCGTCGACTTCGGCTCGATCTGGCTGATCATCTCGCAGCGCACCGGCGATCCGCTGGAGCACGCCAACACCTACGCCACGGCGCTGATGGCCCTGGGCTGCGCCGGTCTCGCCGCGCTCACGCTGTACGCGCCGCGGCGTCCGCGCTTCGCCCAGCTCGCCTTCCTCGTCGTCGCCCTGTTCATCGTGACCAACAAGGTCTACTCGCCGCAGTACGTGCTGTGGCTCATCCCCCTGGCGGCCCTGGCCCGGCCGCGCTGGCGCGACTTCCTGGTCTGGCAGGCGTGCGAGGTGGCGTACTACCTCGGCATCTGGTTCTACCTCGCCTACACGGGCAGCGGTGACGACCGCCACGGGCTGCCCACCGAGGGCTACCAGATCGCCATCGCGGTCCACCTGCTGGGCACGCTGTACCTGTGCGCGGTGGTACTGCGGGACATCCTGGCGCCGCAGCACGACGTGGTCCGGCGCGACGGCTCCGACGACCCCTCGGGCGGAGTCCTGGACGGCTCTCCCGACGTCTTCGTCCTCGGCCGCCGCGGCCACGGGTACGAGTACGAGATCGCCCGGGAGGATCCGCGGACGGTGACGGGATGGGGGCCGCCCTCCTCGTCCCACTCCCCCGCGAAGTGATCAGCCGGAGGGAGCAGGCGTTCACGGGCCCGCCGCCGTTTCACGTGAAACCGTGCGACAGCGGCGGGTCCGTCGTTTCCACGGGGCGCGGTGCGTGCCGTGACGGCTGGTGTGTGAGGCTGAGCGCATGGCTGTTGTGCGTGACCTGCGCGTGCTCCTGCGATTTCCCGGCTTCCGCCGGCTGCTGACCGTACGGCTGCTGTCCCAGTCGGCGGACGGCGTCTTCCAGGTCGCCCTCGCCTCCTATGTGGTCTTCTCCCCCGAGCAGGAGACGTCCCCCGCCGCCATCGCCTCCGCGATGGCGGTCCTCCTGCTGCCCTACTCACTGCTCGGCCCCTTCGCCGGGGTGCTGCTCGACCGCTGGCAGCGACGCCAAGTCCTGCTGTACGGGAATCTGCTGCGCGCCGTGCTCGCCCTGGGGACCGCGGCGCTGGTGCTGACCTCGATGCCGCTGTGGCTGTTCTACCTCGCCGCGCTGTCGGTCACGGCCGTCAACCGGTTCGTCCTCGCCGGGCTCTCGGCCGCACTGCCGCGGGTGGTGGACGGCGAGCGGCTGGTGGTGGCGAACTCGCTCTCCCCGACCGCGGGAACCCTGGCCGCCACCGCGGGAGGCGGTGTCGCCTTCCTGATACGGATCCCCGCCCCGGAGGGCGCCGGTTCGGACGCGGCGGTGGTGGTCGCCGGGGCCGTCATCTACCTGCTGGGTGCGCTCGCGGCGCTCCGGATTGGCCGGGAGCTGCTCGGCCCCGACTCCTCCGCCCCCCACCCCCGGATGGCCACGGCCGTCGCCGACACCGCACGCGGACTGGTGGCCGGGCTGCGGCATCTGGCCCGGCGGCGCAGGGCCGCGCAGTCGCTCGCCTCGATGGCGCTGCTGCGCTTCTGCTACGGCGCACTGACGGTGATGGTCCTGATGCTGTGCCGGTACGCCTGGGACGGCGGAAGGATCGGCGGCATGGCGCTGCTCGGCCTGGCGGTGGCCGTCTCGGGCCTGGGGTTCTTCGCCGCCGCCGTCCTCACCCCCTGGGCCGTACGCCGTGCCGGACGATTCGGCTGGATCGCGGTCTGCGCGGCCGCCACGGCCGTACTGGTGCCCGCGCTGGCCCTGCCCTTCTCTCCCCTGCCGACCCTGTGTGCCGCCTTCGTCGTGGGCATGGCCACTCAGGGATCCAAGATCGCCACGGACACGATCGTGCAGTCCTCGGTGGACGACGACTACCGCGGGCGGGTCTTCTCCCTCTACGACATGCTCTTCAACGTCGCCTTCGTCGGCGCCGCCGGAGCGGCCGCCCTCATGCTCCCCCCCGACGGCCGTTCGGCGGCCCTGGTGGCGACGGTGACGGCTCTGTACGCGACGGTGGCCGCCGCCATGTTTCACGTGAAACGCGGCGACGGCCACCCGGCCGAACGGGACGGCATGGTCACGCCCGTTCGGCCCACCACTTCCTGAGGGCCTCGGCGGCCGCCTCGCGCCCCATCGGGCCGTGCTCCAGCCGCAGCTCCAGCAGGTACCGGTACGCCTCGCCCACCTCGGGGCCCGGGGGCAGTCCCAGGATCTCCATGATCTCGTTGCCGTTGAGATCCGGGCGGATGGCGTCCAGCTCCTCCTGCTCCTTCAGCCGCTCGATGCGCGCCTCCAGGCTGTCGTACGCGCGCGCCAGCGCGTTGGCCTTGCGCTTGTTGCGCGTGGTGCAGTCCGAACGCGTCAGCTTGTGCAGCCGCTCCAGCAGAGGACCGGCGTCACGGACGTAACGCCGCACCGCCGAGTCGGTCCACTCGCCGGTGCCGTAGCCGTGGAAGCGCAGGTGCAGCTCGACCAGGCGGGAGACGTCCTTGACCATCTCGCCCGGGTACTTGAGCTGGGTCATCCGGGACTTGGTCATCTTCGCTCCCACCACCTCGTGGTGGTGGAAGGAGACCCTCCCGTCCTTCTCGAACCGGCGGGTCCTGGGCTTGCCGATGTCGTGCAGCAGGGCGGCCAGCCGCAGAGTGAGGTCCGGGCCGTCGTCCTCCAGGTCGATGGCCTGCTCCAGCACCGTCAGCGTGTGCTCGTAGACGTCCTTGTGCCGGTGGTGTTCGTCACGCTCCAGCCGCAGCGCGGGCAACTCGGGCAGCACCCGGTCGGCGAGGCCGGTCTCCACCAGCAGTTCCAGCCCCTTGCGCGGATGGTCGCCGAGGATCAGCTTGTTCAGCTCGTCGCGCACCCGCTCCGCCGAGACGATCCCGATCCGGTCGGCCATCCCCTTCATCGCGGTGACCACGTCGTCCGCGAGGTCGAAACCGAGCTGGGAGGCGAACCGGGCGGCGCGCATCATCCGCAGCGGATCGTCGGAGAAGGACTCCTCGGGCGTGCCGGGCGTACGCAGGACACGGCGGGCGAGGTCTCCCAGGCCGTCGTGCGGGTCGACGAAGGTCTTCTCGGGCAGTGCCACCGCCATGGCGTTGACCGTGAAGTCACGGCGTACGAGGTCCTCCTCGATGGAGTCGCCGTAGGAGACCTCGGGCTTGCGCGAAGTGCGGTCGTAGGACTCCGACCGGTACGTCGTCACCTCGATCTGGTAGTTCTCCTTGCGGCACCCCACCGTGCCGAAGGCGATGCCCACCTCCCACACCGCGTCCGCCCAGGGCCGCACCAGGGCCAGGATGTCCTGCGGGCGGGCGTCGGTGGTGAAGTCCAGGTCGTTGCCGAGCCTGCCCAGGAGTGCGTCGCGTACGGAACCGCCGACCAGGGCGATCTCGAATCCGGCATCCTTGAAGCGGCGGGCGAGGTCGTCGGCGACGGGGGACACCCTCAGCAGTTCGCTCACGGCTCTGCGCTGTGCCTCCCCCGGCTCCGCCGAAGGGGCCCCTCGCACGGGCTCGTGAGCCGGCTGCTGGGGATGGCTGTCAGTGTTGGCGTTCGGCACAGCAGAACAGGGTACGTTGCCCTCCCCTCCCGGTCCTCTCCGATCACCGGTCGGCCCACGGGAACGTGCCCGGCCCCACGCGGCTCCGCGGCACTCACGGCCGCCGGGGATCGTTAGCATCTGGTGCAGCATCTGGGTGCGTCAGACCAGCAGCAGAGCGGTACCGGGCGACCGGCGGACAGGATGGACGAGCACGTGGCCGAGGCGGCACAGACCCCAGCGACCCCCACCGCCCCTGACCGGCGTCGTCGCCTGAGGCGCTGCACGGCCGCCGTGGCCGCCCTGCCGCTGCTGACCGGGACCTTCCTCGGCCTCCCGGGGGCCTCCTCCCACGCCGCTCCCCGGACCGCCGCCTCCCCGGCGGCCCCGTCCGACGACGCGCGCACGCCCGCGGTCTCCATCAACCGGCTCACGCCCTCGGTGCCCGGCAAGGGGGACACGGTCACCGTCTCCGGACGGGTCACCAACACCACCGGTTCCACCGTCACCGACGCCGAGGTGGCACTGCGCGTCGGTGACCGGCTGGCCACGCGCAGCTCGGTCGACGAGCTCTCCTCCCGCACCGGGTCGGTCCCCGGCGTCGACGGGGCCGAGGTCGGCGGGAAGGGCATCGTGGAACTCGGCGACATCCCGGCCGGTGCCGGCCGCTCCTTCACCCTGGAGGTGCCCGTCGAGGAGCTGCCGCTGGACGGGGCCGGGGTGTACCCGCTCGGCGTGTCGCTGTCGGGACAGACCCGTGAGCAGCCGTACGAGCAGGTGCTGGGCATCGACCGGACCTTCCTGCCCTGGCAGCCGTCCCCGCCCCGCACCAGAACGCAGGTCACCTTCCTGTGGCCGCTGGTCTCCACCACGCACCTCGGAGCCCACACCGGGGCCGACGCCCAGAGCCAGACGCCGATCCTCGAGAACGACGACCTCGCCGAGGCGATCGCCCCGGGGGGACGGCTCCAGCAGCTGGTCGCCCTCGGCAGGGACCTCCCGGTCACCTGGGTGATCGACCCGGACCTGCTGGCCTCGGTCGCGGCGATGACCGAGAAGTACGAGGTGCGGGTCGACGACGACACCACGGTCCCGGGCAAGGCCCAGAACCACGCGCGGCAGTGGCTCTTCGAACTCCAGCAGGCGGTGGAGGACGAGGAGGTGATCGCCCTCCCCTTCGGCGACCCCGACCTGGCCTCCCTGGCCCACCGCGGCAAGAAGGTCCCCGGTGCGCTCAGCCACCTGGGCCCTGCCACCGAGCTGGCCAGGAAGACGGTGAAGACCGAGCTGCACGTCGAGCCCAACACCGACTTCGCCTGGCCGGTCGAAGGCGCCATCGACCCCTCGATCGTCTCCGTGGCCACCTCCGCCGGCGCCCACAACGTCATCACCCGCAGCGACAGCCTGCGCGAGACCGGCAGGCTGAACCACACCCCCACGGCCGCACGGCCGATCGGCGGCGGCACCACGGCCGTCGTGGCTGACGCCCGGCTGTCCAAGCTGTTCCGGGAGGACATGACGCGGGCGCGGAACTCGACGCGGTCCGTGCAGCGGTTCCTGGCCCACACCCAGCTGATCACCGCCCAGCGGCCGGACACGCAGCGCAGCATCGTGGTGGCCCCGCAGCGGATGCCCACCGCCAGCCAGGCCCAGACCATGGCCGCCGCGCTCCGGTCGCTGGAGCTCGACGGCCGGTGGACGGAGTTCGCGCCCCTGTCCGAGGCTGCGAAGGCCGACCCGGACCCGCGGGCCAACCGGAAGGTGCCGGGCCAGAAGTCCTACCCGTCCTCGCTGCGCAAGCAGGAGCTGCGCACCGAGGCTTTCGAGGAGATCCGCGCCACCCAGAGCACCCTTGAGGACTTCCTGAAGATCCTGTCCCAGCCCGACCGGGTGAGGACGCCGTTCAGCAACGCCATCCGCCGTTCGATGTCCACCTCCTGGCGCGGCGACCGCGAGGCCGCGGCGGAGTACCGGGCTTCGACACACGGCTATCTGGAGGAGCTCACGGATGAGGTCCGGCTGGTCGAGAAGTCGGACATGAAGCTGTCCGGCCGCAGCGCCACCATCCCCGTCACCGTGCAGAACAACCTCCTCCAGGGCGTGGAGGGGCTGGAACTGCGGCTGAAGTCCGGACGCCGGCTCGGCCTGGACGTCGGCGGGCCGCAGCCGGTGGCGGTGAAGGGCGGTCACAGCCAGTCCGTGAAGGTGCCCACCACCGCCAAGGCCAACGGCCGCACCCAGGTGGAGGCCCAGCTCTACACCGCGGACGACGAACCCTGGGGCGAGCCCATGACCTTCCACGTGGAGGTCACCGAGATCACCTCGACCGTGATGCTGGTGATCTCGGGCGGCGTCCTGCTGGTGGTCCTGGCCGGTGTGCGGATGTACACCCAGCGCAAGCGCGCCGGTTCCCGGACCGACCCGGACGCCCCGCCGGCGCCGGGTTCCGCGACCGGCGGAGAAGCCGACTCCACCGGGGAGGAGGCCGGGGACGCCCCCGCGGACGGTGCCGGAGAGGATGCCGGAACCGGGCGGGCGGGTGACCGGACCGAGGACACCGGGGCCGACCGTTCCGGTCCCTCCGGCGTGGGTGAGAAGGTGGACCGTTGAGCGAACTGTCGGGGCCGGGAAGAGCGGCCGCGGACGATGAGGTGGGGTTGCAGCGATGAACGCGCCGTACGACCGTGACCGCGGCGACGCGCCGGGCGGAGAACCGGCCGCCCGGGACGGCCGGGAGCCGTACGACCAAAACGCCCCCCGCCCCGGCGGCCCCCAGCACCTCCACCGGCACCCGTCGCAGCCGCACCACGCCCCCGACCCCCGGCGCTGGGCGCCGGCCCCGCCCCCCGAGCCGGAGGGACCCTCACAGCGGCTTCCGCGCGGCGGCGACCCCGCCACCGTGCGTTTCACGGGCGTGGACGACCTGCTCAGCAAGGGACCGGGCGAGGCCGGGGGGCGGACGCGCGACGACGCCTTCGCGCACCTGTACCAGGACCAGTGGCAGGCACCGTCCCAGCAGCCCCCGGCAGGCGCCGCCGGACCGTACGGACGGCACGGCGAGCCCGGGGGTCCCTACGGGCCGTCCGAGCCCCCGGGGCCTCCCCCGGGTCTCGGCCAGCAGCCCCCGGTCCCCGCCTCGGAGACCACCCTGCCCCTGGGGCCGCAGACCGTTCCGGCGCCGGAGGACACCGCGGCCGCACCGCCCGAGACCTCCGCCAAGCCCTCGCGCCGCGGCGGAATACTGAAGTCCAGCGCCATCATGGCCGCGGGCACCATGGTCTCCCGGCTCACGGGTTTTCTGCGCACTCTGGTGATCACCGCCGCGCTCGGCGCCGCCGTTCTCGGCGACGCCTACACCGTGGCCTACACGCTGCCGACGATGATCTACATCCTCTCCATCGGCGGCGGTCTGAACTCCGTCTTCGTGCCGCAGCTCGTGCGTGCCATGAAGAACGACCCCGACGGCGGCGAGGCGTACGCCAACCGCCTGCTCACCCTGGTCACGGTGATCCTGGCGGCCATGGTCGCGCTCACCGTGCTCGGCGCGCCGCTGCTGGTGCGGATGCTGTCGGTGCCGATCGCCAGTGATCCCGAGGCCAACAACGTGGCGGTCACCTTCGCCCGCTACTGCCTGCCCACCATCTTCTTCATGGGCATCCACGTCGTCATGGGCCAGATCCTCAATGCCCGTGGCCGCTTCGGCGCGATGATGTGGACCCCGGTCCTGAACAACATCGTCATCATCACCACCTTCGGCCTGTTCATCTGGGTCTACGGCACGTCCCGCACCTCCGGGATGACCGTGGGGACGATCCCGCCGGAGGGCGTCCGGCTGCTCGGTGTCGGCACCCTGCTGGGCCTGGTCGTCCAGGCGCTGGCGATGGTGCCGTACCTGCGCGCCTCCGGGTTCCGCATCCGTCCGCGCTTCGACTGGCGCGGTCACGGGCTCGGCAAGGCCGCCCGCCTCGCCAAGTGGACGGTGCTGTTCGTCCTGGCCAACCAGGCGGGCGTACTGGTCGTCACCCAGCTCGTCACCTGGGCCGGCAAGGCGGCCGACGCCGAGGGCCACCCCGGCACCGGCATCCTGGCCTACAGCAACGCCCAGCTGATCTGGCAGATGCCGCAGGCCATCATCACCGTCTCGGTGATGGCCGCCCTGCTGCCGAGGATCTCCCGCGCCGCCCACGACGACGATCCGGGCGCCGTCCGCGACGACATCTCGCACGGACTTCGCACCTCGGCCGTCGCCATCGTGCCCGTCTCCTTCGCCTTCCTGGCGCTCGGTGTGCCGATGTGCCTGCTGATGTACTCCTCGGCGGGCACCGATGCGGCCACCTCGATGGGGTACACCCTGATGGCCTTCGGTCTGGGCCTGATCCCGTACTCCGTGCAGTACGTCGTCCTCCGCGGCTTCTACGCCTACGAGGACACCCGCACCCCCTTCTACAACACGGTCATCGTCGCCGCCTGCAACGCCGCCGGCTCCGTGCTGTGCTTCCTAGTACTGCCCAGCCGCTGGGCGGTCGTCGGCATGGCCGCCGTGTACGGTCTCGCCTACGCCGTCGGGGTCGGCGTCGCCTGGAAGCGGCTGAGCAGGCGGCTCGGCGGCGATCTGGACGGGGCCCGCGTCGTCCGCACCTACATCAGGCTCTGCGGGGCGGGCCTGCCGGCCGCCCTCGTCGGCGGGGGTGCCGCCTACGCCGTGCTCCGGGCGCTCGGCTCCGGATTCACCGGCGGCGCCGTCGCACTGGTCGCGGGTGGTCTGGCCCTGGCCGTGGTCTTCGTGCTGGCGGCCAAGCGCATGCGGATCGAGGAGCTGACGGCCATGGTGGGTATGGTGCGGGCCAAGCTCGGCCGCTGACGGAGGGGACCGGCGCGGGCCGCGCAACCATCGGCCCCACCCGTGTGTCGTGCATACCGATGGGGTGCGGGCACAATTGTCTCTGGCTGTGTTGGCGAACAGGCTGCAACGAATGGGGAGGCAGGACCGACGGTGGCGGAACGGAGCACGGCTGCCGTCGACGTGGCCGGCAAGAACGGCGGGGCGGGCGGCAAGGACAAGCCGTCGGCCGCCGAGGCGGAGCAGGCCACGTCCGACGGTGCGACGGCCCATGACAGCGATGACAACGACCCCGCGGAGGACACTCCCGGCGCGGATACGGAGGGCTCCCCGGCACAGCCCGTCGACTCGGCGCCACCGAAGTCCCCGTCCCGGCCCCCTCAGCCTCCCGAGCTGCACAGCGGACACAAACTCGCCCGGCGCTACCGCCTGGAGGAGTGCGTAACGCGCCTGGACGGCTTCAGCAGCTGGCGCGCCGTCGACGAGAAACTGCGCCGCGCCGTCGGCGTCCACCTGCTGGCCGCCGACCATCCACGTGCCCGCTCCGTTCTCGCCGCGGCCCGCTCCGCGGCCCTCCTCGGCGATCCCCGCTTCGTACAGGTCCTGGACGCAGTCGAGGAGAACGATCTCGTCTACGTCGTCCACGAATGGCTTCCCGACGCCACCTCCCTGACCACCCTGCTCGCAGCCGGCCCCCTGCAAACCCACGAGGCGTACCAGCTCGTCTCCCAGGTGACCCAGGCGATGACCGCCGCCCACCGGGAGGGCCTGGCCCATCTGCGGCTGACTCCCGGCTGCGTCCTGCGCACCGCCGCCGGCCAGTACCGCATTCGCGGTCTCGCCGTGAACGCCGCCCTGCGGGGCATCAGCTCCGACCACCCGCAGCGCACCGACACCGAGGCGATCGGCGCCCTGCTCTACGCGGCCCTGACCCAGCGCTGGCCCTACCGCGAGGACGCCTACGGGCTCAGCGGCATGGCCGAGCTGACCGGTGACTCCCTCGTTCCGCCGGACCAGGTACGCGCCGGAGTCCACCGCGGTCTCTCCGAGCTGGCCATGCGCGCACTCGTCAACAACGGCGCCACCGCCTCCCGCCAGGAGAAGCCCTGCACCACTCCGGAGGAGCTGTCCAAGGCGATCTCCGCGCTGCCGCGCATCCGCCCGCCGGAGCCCGAGTTCACCGCGCCGCCGCCGTACCAGCACTCCCCCCTCCGGAACGGCGCCCCCACCGTCCGCACCCCCATGGGCCCCGTCGGCCCTCCCGCGGCCGTCCCGGCCGCTCCTCCCGCACTGCCCGGGCGCACCGGCAGGTTCCTGAAGTGGAGCGTCTCCGCACTGCTGATCGCCGCGCTGGGACTGGGCAGCTGGCAGCTCGCCGATGTCCTGATGCGCGGGAAGGTCGAGCAGCCGTCCGGTTCCGACGTCGGCCAGAACAGCGGCAAGACGGACGCCGAGGCGCCGAAGGCGGGCGACCTGGACATCAAGGAGGCTCGGGAGTACTACCCGGACGGCAGGCCTCAGAACGCCGACGAGGTGTCACTCACCCACGACGGCGACCCCGGGACGTACTGGCGCAGCAAGTCCTTCCGTGACGGTCCCGTGCTGAAGCCCTACAAGGCGGGAGTCGGGATCGTCTACGACCTCGGCGCCGAGAAGAAGATCTCGTCCGCGACGATAAGCCTCCAGTACGGAGGCGACCACACGGACATCTCCCTCTACGCTGCCGACACCCTCTCCTCCTCCGCCTCCATCGGCGAGATGCGCGAGATCGCGTCCGGAAGCACGTCTTCGAAATCCCTGAAGCTGACTCCGAAGAAACCGCGCAGCGCCCGGTACCTGGTCGTGTGGATCACTGCCGCCCCGTACGCCCCTGGCGACTCCTACAGCAATCCGGGCTACAAGCAGGGGGTCAACGAGGTGCTCTTCAAGGGCTACTGAGCCGTTTCCCCGTACGGGGGAAACGGCGGGCGCCATGCCGGGACGGCCGCTGCTCCGCAGGGCACACCGGCCGGTGCGACGTCCCCGCCACGAGTGCCGGTCGATTCGGGGACCCCGGTGGCCCCGACCACGGCGCCCCGTGGTTCCCGCCGTTCCATTCAGGGTCGAAGCCGCTGCCCACGAGCAGGGTCCCCACCTCGGAGGCTCTCGGGGAAGCCGGGGCCCCTGCTCGTTCGGCACGTCGTTCACGGATCGCACTCCACGGCCCGCACTGGTTGCCGCCCACCCATGGAGGCAGTAGAAATGCTCCCCACGAGCAGGCGTCGGCCGTATCGGGAGCCGTGCGCTTCTCCGCGAGGATTCTCGTCGCCCCCTTCCCCTCTAAGGTTGATTGGCTTGATCCTGTTGCCCGGTGTACGCGTTCCTCTACAAGCAGCGGGGGCGATCGCTGAATGACCGGCGGAGACACTTCGTCCCCTCCTGGCGACAGGGAACTCCTCGACCGCCATGTCGCCGGCGATCCCCACGCCTTCGGTGAAATAGTGCGGCGGCACCGTGACCGGCTGTGGGCGGTCGCCCTGCGCGTTCTGGGGGACCGCGAGGAGGCAGCCGACGCCGTTCAGGACGCCCTCGTCTCCGCCTACCGGGCTGCTCACACCTTCCGCGGCCAGTCCGCCGTCACCACCTGGCTGCACCGCATCACCGTCAACGCCTGCCTGGACCGCGCCCGCAAGGCCGCCAGCCGCCGAACCTCGTCCATAGCCGAGCCCGAGCGCCTGGAACAGCTTCTGGAGCCGCATGAGTCCGCGGCCGTGCCCGCCGAGCGGCGTGATCTCCACCGCCAGCTCATCGCCGCGCTGTCCGAGCTGCCCCCCGAGCAGAGAGCGGCGCTCGTCCTCGTCGACATGCAGGGCTACCCGGTCGCCGAGGCCGCCCGGATCCTGGGGGTCGCGGTCGGTACCGTCAAGAGCCGTTGCGCCAGAGGCCGGGCCCGTCTGCTGCCGCTGGTGGCTCATCTGCGGTCCGATGAGCCCCAGGGGGATACCCCGCCGAGCGCCGGGGGAAGGAACCGGACGCAGGGGGCTCCCGTCCCACCGGCAAGAGGAAAGCCAGACACCAGGGTCGTGAAGGGCGGAGGTGAACACGCATGACGTCCGCGTCTTCCGCGTCGTTCGACATGGACGAACATCCCGAGGTCGCTGAAATCTCGGCTCATGCCGAAGGCGTGCTCCCTCCGCAGCGCTCGGCCGACATACGCTCCCATCTGGCCGACTGCGAGCTGTGCTCGGACGTGCAGATGTCCCTGGCGGAAATCCGCAGCGTCCTGGGAACTCTTCCGGGGCCGGCTCGAATGCCGTCCGATGTCGCGAGCCGTATCGACGCCGCTCTGGCCGCGGAGGCTCTGCTCGGCGCGTCCACCCCCACCCCGGACGAGAGCCAGCCCACGGCAGGGGAGCGACAGTCACAAGAAGAGCCGTCCACTGTTTCACGTGAAACAACTGCCACGCGCACCGTTTCACGTGGAACGGCACCCATGGACCGCTCCACAGGCCGGCCCTCGGGCCATGCGCGGAGCGCCACCGGCCCGGGGCGCTCCACACGGCGGCCACGTCGTTGGCGCACCGCCCTGCTCGGCACCGCCGCCGCAGCAGCCCTTATCGCCTTTGGGGCGTTTCTCCTGCCCGGCTTCTCCGGCGCCGAAGCCGGCGGGAGCGGCGTCGCCTCGGACAGTGGACAGCACTCGAAGTCCGACGTGGCCGACGAGGCTCTGGAAGCACAGGTACGCTCCCTGCTCGCGAAGAGCGGGACGGCCGGCAAGCCGGAGCGGCAGGAGAAGACCAAACCCGAGGACGCTCACGGCTTCACCACCCGAGCGCGTCCTCATACGCCGCTGAACACCAGTGCGGTCGCGCTGCCGTCCTGTGTCCGCGAGGGCGTCGACCGCGACGAGACGCCGCTGGCCGTCGGCATGGACACCTATGCGGGGCAGCGGGCGTACCTGGTGGTTCTGCCGCATGAATCGGACAGCACACGAGTGGACGCCTATGTGGTTGACGCCGACTGCGTCGGGAAAGCGTCTCCCGAACCGGGCACGGTCCTCATCACCCGTACCTATGAGCGATGACCCTGCCCATACGCATCGCCACGGTCGGGAATGCCTTCCTCCTAGGATTCGTTGGGTGAGGTGAGCCTCCTCCGAGGCCCGCCTCACCCATCGGCAGACCCATCGGCAGACAAGGAAGACTCCCGTGAGCGACGTCCGCAACGTGATCATCATCGGCTCCGGGCCGGCGGGCTACACCGCAGCGCTGTACACCGCCCGCGCCTCGCTGAAGCCGCTGGTCTTCGAGGGTTCGGTGACCGCCGGCGGCGCGCTGATGAACACCACCGAGGTGGAGAACTTCCCCGGCTTCCGCGACGGCATCATGGGACCGGACCTGATGGAGAACATGCGGGCCCAGGCCGAGCGGTTCGGTGCCGAGCTGATCGCGGACGACGTGGTCGCGGTGGATCTGGAGGGTGAGGTCAAGTCGGTGACCGACTCCGCGGGCACCGTGCACCGGGCCCGGGCGGTCATCGTCGCCACCGGCTCGGCGCACCGCAAGCTCGGCCTGCCAGGGGAGGACGAGCTGTCCGGCCGCGGGGTCTCCTACTGCGCCACCTGCGACGGCTTCTTCTTCAAGGGCCACCACATCGCCGTGGTCGGCGGTGGCGACACCGCGATGGAGGAGGCCACCTTCCTCTCCCGGTTCGCCGAGAAGGTGACCGTCGTCCACCGCCGCGACACCCTGCGCGCCTCCAAGGCGATGCAGGAGCGGGCCTTCGCCGACCCGAAGATCGAGTTCGCGTGGAACAGCGAGGTCGCCGAGATCCACGAGTCCGGCGGCAAGCTGTCGGGGCTGACCCTGCGCGACACCGTCACCGGCGCCACCTCCGAGCTGCCGGCCACGGGCCTGTTCGTCGCCATCGGCCACGACCCGCGCAGCGAGCTGTTCAAGGGGGTGCTCGACCTGGACGCCGACGGCTACCTGAAGGTGGACGCCCCCTCCACCCGGACCAACATTCCCGGTGTCTTCGCCGCCGGCGACGTGGTGGACCACACCTACCGCCAGGCCATCACCGCCGCCGGCACCGGCTGCTCCGCCGCCCTGGACGCCGAGCGCTACCTGGCGGCACTGGTCGACGCTCCGGAGAAGCACGTCGCCGAGCCGGAGAAGACCGAAGAGGCCGCGGCCGCCGCCTCCCTCTGACGGCGGACCGCTCCACCCACCCCCTGATTCCCACATCCCCAGACCCGAGGAGAACCACCATGGCCACCCTGACCGTCACCGATGCCGACTTCGAGGATGTCGTCCTCAAGAGCGACAAGCCCGTTCTGGTCGACTTCTGGGCGGCCTGGTGCGGTCCGTGCCGTCAGATCGCCCCGTCGCTGGAGGCGATCTCCGAGGAGCAGGCCGACAAGATCACCGTCGTCAAGCTCAACATCGACGAGAACCCGGCCACTGCCGCCAAGTACGGGATCATGTCCATCCCGACCATGAACGTCTACCAGGGCGGCGAGGTCGTGAAGACCATCGTCGGCGCCAAGCCCAAGGCCGCCATCGAGCGCGACCTCGCCGAATTCATCGGCTGACGTTCTGAGACGCTGATGGGCCCGTTCCCCCTGAGGGGGAACGGGCCCATCAGCGTCTCAGAACGCGCTCGCCGGCACCGCCACAGGCTCGGTGCTCACAGAGGTCTGAGAGCGGGCTCCTTCTGCACGGCCCCCAGCAGGCGATCGATCGCCATCTCGACGTCCTGCTTCCAGGAAAGCGTCGTCCGCAGCTCCAGCCTCAGCCGTGGATATGCGTGATGAGGCCGAACGGTTTTGAAGCCAACCGCCAGAAGGTGGTCGGCCGGGAGGATGCAGGCGGGCTCCTTCCATCGGGCGTCCCCGAACGCCTCGATCGCCTTGAACCCCCGCCTCAGTACGTCCTTGGCCACAGCCTGCACCATCACCCGCCCCAGCCCCTGTCCCTGATAGCCGGGCATCAGCCAAGCGGTGATCAGCTGCACCGCGTCCGATGACACAGGGCTGGTGGGGAACGCCGTCGACCGTGGCACGTACGCGGGCGGTGCGTACAGCACGAAACCCACCGGCACATCATCGACGTAGACGACCCTCCCGCAGGACCCCCACTCCAGCAGCACAGCCGATATCCAGGCTTCCTTCTCCAGGTCCGGCCGACCCGACTTCACAGCGGCATCACCGCTGACGGGGTCGAGTTCCCAGAAGACGCACCTGCGACAGCGCTTGGGGAGATCCGGCAGATTGTCCAGGGTGAGAGGAACGAGTCGACGCCCCATGGAGACATCGTATCCATGGGGCGTCACATGACCGGGTCTCCCACTCACTCGCCGTCGTCGTCTTCTCCGGAGAGCTGCTTCTCCAGCATCTGGTCCTCTCCTGGAGCGAGCTGGCTCAGGATCCTCTCCAGATCCTCCATCGAGGCGAACTCGACGACGATCTTCCCCTTCTTCTGGCCCAGGTCCACCTTCACCCGGGTGTCGAAGCGGTCCGACAGACGCGTCGCCAGGTGATCCAGCGCCGGGGAGATCCGCTTACCGGCTCGCGGTCCCTTCGTCCTGGCCCTGCTCTTCGGCTCCGAGCCCATCAGAGCCACGATCTCCTCGACCGCTCGCACCGACAGCCCCTCGGCCACGATGCGGTGGGCGAGCCGATCCTGCTCCTCGGAGTCCTCCACCGACAGCAGTGCACGGGCGTGCCCTGCCGACAGCACTCCGGCCGCCACCCGTCGCTGCACCGGCGGCGAGAGCTTCAGCAGTCGCAGTGTGTTGGAGACCTGCGGGCGCGACCGGCCGATACGGTCGGCCAGCTGGTCATGTGTGCACTTGAAGTCCTTGAGCAGCTGGTCGTATGCCGCCGCCTCTTCAAGAGGATTCAGCTGGGCCCGGTGGAGGTTCTCCAGAAGGGCGTCCAGGAGAAGCTTCTCGTCCTCCGTGGCCCGGATGATCGCCGGAATCTTCTCCAGGCCCGCTTCCCGGCAGGCACGCCAGCGCCGCTCGCCCATGATGAGCTCGTAGCGGTCCGGCCCCGTCTGACGTACAACGATCGGCTGGAGAAGGCCGACCTCCCGAATGGAGGTGACCAGTTCCGCCAAGGCGTCCTCGTCGAATACCTCACGGGGCTGCCGGGGGTTGGGCGTGATGGCGTCGATCGGCACCTCGGCGAAGTGCGCACCCGCCACCTCTCCGGCCGGCACCTCGCCGGAGGACGCGGTTTCACGTGAAACCGCGCTTCCCCGCTGCCCTTCGCCTCCCGGCTGGGCAGCCACTCTGGCCGCCACACCACGTCCCGGCGTCAGCACCGGAACCGCGGTGGGCGAGAGCGCACCGTTCTCTCCCACCAGCGGGCTGACACTGTCATCCGGCCCTGTCGGAGCCGCAGGGATCAGCGCACCGAGCCCTCGACCCAGCCCTCTGCGTCGTTCTGTCACTGAGTCCCCTCCACCATGTGCTGTTCCTGCTGCTTCCTGGCGCCTCGTAGCGCGATCTCCCGGGCCGCCTCCAGATAGGAGAGCGCACCACTGGAACTGGGATCGTAGGTGAGAACCGTCTGCCCGTAACTCGGCGCCTCGGAGATGCGCACCGACCGCGGAATATTGGTTCGCAGGACCTCCTTGCCGAAGTGGCCACGCACCTCCTCCGCCACCTGGGAGGCGAGCCGTGTCCGCCCGTCGTACATCGTGAGCAGGATCGTCGACACATGGAGTTTGGGGTTGAGGTGCCCCTTGACCAGTTCGACGTTCCGCAGCAGCTGCCCCAGACCCTCCAGCGCGTAGTACTCGCACTGGATGGGGATGACCACCTCCGCGCCGGCAACCAGAGCGTTGACGGTCAGCAGACCGAGTGAGGGCGGGCAGTCGATGAAGATGTAGTCCAGCGGCTGCTCATAGGCGGAGATCGCCTTGTGCAGACGACTCTCCCTCGCGACCAGCGACACCAGCTCGATCTCGGCGCCGGCGAGGTCGATCGTGGCCGGGGCGCAGAAGAGTCCCTCCACTTCCCGTACCGGCTGGACGACGTCGGAGAGCGGCTTGCCCTCCACCAGCACGTCATAGATCGAGGGCACCTCGGCGTGGTGGTCGATCCCCAGAGCGGTGGACGCGTTGCCCTGTGGGTCGAGGTCGATCACCAGGACCCTGGCTCCGTGCAGGGCCAGAGAAGCAGCGAGATTCACTGTGCTGGTGGTCTTACCGACCCCGCCCTTCTGGTTGGCCACCACCATCACCCGGGTCTCCTCGGGCCTGGGAAGGCCCTCACCTGCCCGGTTCATCGCTGCGACCGCTCGCTGAGCGGCCCGGCCGATCGGAGCGGATACGTCTCCGTTGTACCGGGGGGTGGCGTCCATCGGGGGCGGATTCTCACTTGGTGTTTCACGTGAAACATCCGCCGTTTCAGAACGGGGGCCCGGGACCGGATCGGTCATCGGTCCCGCGATATGGCCGTCGGACCGCAACGGTTCACTCTCCTCGACATCAGGCTCGCAATGCAAAGAGCCTGCCATGCCACCGGGGTCGGGAACCAGCGAGCCCCGCTCTTCTGTGGACGAATCCACTTCCGAGCGGGGCCTGGATGGGCGCGGCTCATCGGCCGAACGCCCACGATGGATGATTCCCTGCAACGAGAAGCGACGTTTCACGGGAAGCACGATGCATCCACGCCCACCCATGGGCGTGACGACACTCCGTAAGGGGCTCTTTTGTGGGCTCTACGGAGTAACGGAACCCCCTCCCGGAGTCACCGTCGACGCCGTGCTCCACGGGAACGCCCCGCCCGGGCGGCCTTCGCACGCTTGGCGGCGAAACGCACTCCGCCCGGGCTCTCCCCGACCTCGACGCGCACCACGGTCGCCGGCGGATCCACCACACCCTCGCCGGCGCGGAGCACCGACGACTCCACCGCTCCCAGCTTCTGCAGAGCGGACCGCGCTGCCTTGAGCTCTTCTTCGGCCGTGTCCCCCTTGAGCGCCAGCATCTCGCCGTACGGCCGCAGCAGCGGTACTCCCCACCCGGCCAGCCGATCCAGCGGGGCCACCGCCCGAGCCGTCACCACATGCACCGGAGGCAGTGAACCGAGGACCTCCTCGGCCCTCCCCCGAACCACGGAGACGTGCTTCAGTCCCAGCAGCTCGACGACTTCCTGAAGGAAGTTCGTCCGACGCAGCAGCGGCTCCAGCAGGGTGATCTCCAGGTCCGGCCGCACCAGTGCGAGCGGTACTCCCGGCAGCCCGGCGCCCGAACCGACGTCGCAGACCGTCACTCCCTCGGGCACGACCTCCGAGAGCACCGCGCAGTTCAGCAGGTGACGCTCCCAGAGCCTCGGCACCTCGCGAGGCCCGATCAGTCCGCGTTTGACCCCCACCTCCGCCAGCAGCTCCGCATAGCGGACCGCGTCGGCGAAGCGGTCACCGAAAACCTCCCGCGCCACCTCGGGCGCGGGAGGGAGGGCCGACGACTCGGGTTCCGTCACGGCAGCACGACCACGCAGCGCTGCGGTTCCTCACCCTCGGACTCGCTGCGCAGTCCGGCGGCGGCAACGGCGTCGTGCACGACCTTGCGCTCGAAGGGCGACATCGGCTTGAGCTTCACGGGCTCCCCGGTCTGCTGCACCTCCTCGGCGGTCCTGGTGCCCAGCGCCGTCAGCTCCTGACGCTTGCGCGCCCGGTACCCGGCGATGTCCAGCATCAGCCGGCTGCGGTCACCGGTCTCCCGCTGCACCGCGAGCCGCGTCAGCTCCTGCAGCGCCTCCAGGACCTCGCCGTCCCGGCCGACCAGCTTCTGCAGGTCCCGGCTCTCGCCATCGCTGATGATCGACACAGCGGCACGGTCACCCTCGACGTCCATGTCGATGTCACCGTCGAGGTCCGCGATGTCGAGGAGCCCTTCGAGATAGTCGGCCGCGATCTCCCCCTCCTGCTCAAGGCGGGTCAGGGTGTCAGTGCCCTCTGCGGTCGTGTCCGTCACGAGTGGACTCCTTACTCACTTCTTGGACGGGTGCTTGGGACGCTGCGGTCCCTTGCGCTGCCCGGACTTCTTCTTGGGCTGCCCGGCCTGCGCCGGCCGGTCGCCCCCGGAGGTCTTCTTGGCCGTCGAGGCGCTCTCCTCGGCCGCCTTCTCCTCGGCCCTCTTGGCCTCCGCCTGAGCCGCGGCGGCCTGACGCTGGGCCTTGGTCATGCGCTTGGGCTGCTGCCGGTTGGCACGGGCGGCCTCGACGGCCTTCCTCGTCTGGACCTCGGCCGGGTCCTCCTTGAGCTTGCCCTTGGCGCGCAGCTTCTCCTGGCGCTGCTTCCAGGCCAGCGAGCCCGGCGTCGGGTTGCGCTTGATGATGTACATCTGCTGCCCGAGGGTCCACACGTTGGTGGTCAGCCAGTAGACGAGGACACCGACGGGGAAGTTGATGCCGAAGACGGCGAAGATGATGGGGAAGACGTACATCAGCATCTTCTGCTGCTGCATGAACGGCGTCTTCACCGTCAGGTCGACGTTCTTCGTCATCAGCTGCCGCTGCGTGTAGAACTGCGACGCCGACATCAGCAGGATCATGATGACGGTGACCAAGCGGACGTCGGTCAGCGAGGCGTTCAGCGTCTGGACCTTGTCGGCGCTGTCCATGAAGCGGGCCGCGATCGGGGCCCCGAAGATGTGCGCCTCACGGGCGCTCTTCACCAGGTCCTTGGTGAGGACGCCGACTTCCTGGTTGTTGGCGATCTTGTTCAGCACCTGGTACAGCGCCAGGAAGAACGGCGACTGGGCCAGGATCGGAAGACAGCTGGAGAGCGGGTTGGTGCCCGTCTCCTTGTACAGCTTCATCATCTCTTCCGACTGGCGCTGCCGGTCGTTCTTGTAGCGCTCCTGGATCGCCTTCATCTTCGGCTGGAGCGCCTGCATGTTCCGCGTGGCCTTGATCTGCTTCACGAAGAGCGGGATCAGGGCGACACGGATCACGATCACCAGCGAGACGATGGACAGACCCCAGGCCCAGCCGCTGTCCTCCCCGAACGGAAGGCTGTACAGCTTGTGGAACTGGACGATGATCCAGGAAACAGCGGTATAGAGAGGACCGAGGATCGTGTCGATCGTGTCCACGAGTCAGGCTCCTTGGGCATTGGACTGGGTCCGGTGCTGCCAGCGGCCGCGCAGCCGCTGGTGCCAGACCGGGTGCTTCCGGGCGGGGACGTGATCGACTCCGCCGGACGACCATGGGTTGCAGCGCAGAATGCGCCAGGCGGTCAGAGCCGTCCCTTTCACCGCGCCGTGCCGGTCGATGGCCTCATAGCCGTAGTGGGAACACGACGGGTAGTACTTGCACACCGGCCCGAGCATCGGGCTGATGGTCCACTGGTACAGCTTGATCAACCACAGCAGCGGGTATTTCACGAGGGGCCTCCCAGCAGCCGCTGCAGTGCGGTGTCCAGATCACGGGCCAGTTCCTCGTGGTCCGCCTCGCCCGCACCGGGCAGCGCCCGTATGACCATCAGGCTACCGGGCGGCAGCGCGCCGAGCCTCTCCCTCACCAAGTGACGCAGGCGACGCTTGACGCGGTTGCGCACCACAGCGTTGCCCACGGCCTTGCTCACGACGAAACCCGCACGCGCCGGGGGAGCGACTCCCTCCGCGGCGTGCGGGTCCGTAAGCCCCCCGGAATCGGGGCGAGGGGATCCCCTGCGCAGATGGACGACGAGGTTCGGGCGTCCGGCCCGGCGCCCTCGACGTACCGCGGCCGCGAAATCCTCGCGCCGCCTCAGCCGGTTCTCGGTAGGCAGCACTTCACGGACCCGCGGTCTGACTGGTCAGGCCGACAGACGAGCGCGGCCCTTGCTGCGGCGGGACGCGATGATCGCACGACCGGCACGGGTCCGCATGCGCAGCCGGAAACCGTGGGTCTTCGCGCGGCGGCGGTTGTTCGGCTGGAAGGTGCGCTTGCTCACTCGGGGGCTCCAGGAATTCTTGTGTCTCTGGGAGACGCGTGGGGCGCCGAATGGCTGTCACCGTGCGCCCACGAGTAGCTCGCAACGCCCGAGTGCACCGCTTCTACAGATCACTAGGATCTTGCCCATCGGAGGCATGCGGCAGCAGCCATCGACAACTCGACCTCGACACGGTACGCGGCCCCGTGCCTTAAGGTCAAACCAGGGCCGGTCGGGGGGTTCTGTGCACAGCCTGTGGACAACGACTTGAACCGCACGCGCCGCGCTGATTACCGTGGCTGAACTCCTGTTTCTTCCCGACCCCACCGAGAACCACACATGGGTGGGGCTGTCGGAGCCCGACCGGCCCCGAGCAACCCCCGATCACCCCGAACGACCCCGCCCAGCGAGTGAGAGAGCGTGCCCTGTGGCTGACCTACCTGCCGATCTTGCCGCAGTGTGGCCACGCGTGCTGGAACAGCTCCTCGCCGACGGCCAGGGCGTCGAGGCCAAGGACCAGCGGTGGCTCAAGGACTGCCAGCCCCTGGTCCTGGTGTCCGGCACCGCGCTGCTCGGCGTGCCCAACGAGTACGCCAAGGGAGTCCTGGAGGGGCGTCTCTCCCCTCTGATCACCGAGGCGCTCAGCCGCGAGTGCCAGCAGCCCATCCGTCTCGCGATCACGGTCACCGGCCCGATTCCGGAGCCTCCCGCCCCGGCGCCGGCGCCGCCCGAGCCGCAGCACCACCAGCCCCCCCAGCACCACCAGCCGGCACCGCACCACCAGCCGCTGCACTACGACGAGCAGCGCTACGACACCTCCCACGGTCCCCAGCACGAGGACCGCGCCGAGCTGCCGAACGCCCGGCCGGCCTACCCGAACTACCCGCATGCGCCCCAGCAGCACCAGCCCGGTGCCTGGCCCCGGCCGCAGGAGCCCGACGCCTGGCAGCCGCCGCGCGATCCGTACCCGCCGCAGGCCCCGTCGTACGAGCCCTCCTCCTACGACGGCAGGCACCGCGCGTCGCCCTACGACCAGCCGCCCGTGCCGCGCTACACCGGTCCGCAGGCCACGGGCCGCGGGGAGCCCCCGCAGCTGCCGGCCCCCAGCGGCGCGCCCGGTCCGCTCGCCGCGCAGCCGGCGCCCTCGTCCGGCCCGGGCGAGCCGACCGCCCGGCTGAATCCGAAGTACCTCTTCGACACCTTCGTCATCGGCGCCTCCAACCGCTTCGCGCACGCGGCCGCGGTGGCCGTCGCCGAGGCGCCGGCCAAGGCGTACAACCCGCTGTTCATCTACGGCGAGTCCGGGCTGGGCAAGACGCACCTGCTGCACGCCATCGGGCACTACGCCCGCAGCCTCTACCCCGGCACGCGGGTGCGGTACGTCAGCTCGGAGGAGTTCACCAACGAGTTCATCAACTCGATCCGCGACGGCAAGGCGGACGCGTTCCGCAAGCGCTACCGCGACATGGACATCCTGCTGGTCGACGACATCCAGTTCCTGGCGAGCAAGGAGTCGACGCAGGAGGAGTTCTTCCACACCTTCAACACCCTCCACAACGCCAACAAGCAGATCGTGCTCTCCTCCGACCGGCCGCCCAAGCAGCTGGTCACGCTGGAGGACCGGCTGCGCAACCGGTTCGAGTGGGGGCTGATCACCGACGTCCAGCCGCCCGAGCTGGAGACGCGCATCGCGATCCTGCGGAAGAAGGCCGTCCAGGAGCAGCTCAACGCGCCCCCGGAGGTGCTCGAGTTCATCGCCTCCCGGATCTCGCGCAACATCCGCGAGCTGGAGGGCGCGCTGATCCGCGTCACGGCCTTCGCCAGCCTCAACCGGCAGCCCGTCGACCTGGGTCTGACGGAGATCGTCCTGAAGGACCTCATCCCCGGCGGCGAGGACGCCGCCCCGGAGATCACCGCGGCCAACATCATGGCGGCGACCGCCGACTACTTCGGGCTGACGGTGGACGACCTGTGCGGTTCCTCACGGAGCCGGGTCCTGGTCACGGCGCGGCAGATCGCCATGTACCTGTGCCGTGAGCTGACCGACCTGTCGCTGCCGAAGATCGGCGCCCAGTTCGGCGGCCGGGACCACACGACCGTGATGCACGCCGACCGCAAGATCCGCGCGCTGATGGCCGAGCGGCGCTCCATCTACAACCAGGTCACCGAGCTCACCAACCGCATCAAGAACGCCTGACGGCCGGACGTCGCCCTCCGCGCCCCCGGCCGTCCGAGCCCCCGGAACCCGTTCCGGGGGCTCTTTCCTGCTCCCCGGCCGCCGTCGCGGGCATCCCCGCTGTTCGATTCCACAGGAGCGGGGGCGGCCGGTCCACAGATTCGCCGACTTTCTTCCGTCCACATGCTGGGGACCGCTGGGTTGTCCCGATAGCGTCCACAGGAGTGACCTTCCACAGCCGAACAGGGCAGGTCAGCGGGGTGTGGATTTGTGGTCAGACGTTTTCCACAGGCTGTGGACAGAGACTGTGGTCACAGCGGGCGGGCCGGGTTGTCCACCGCCGACCCACAGGTCCGGCCGGGTTTTGCACAGCTTTCCCCAGCTTCTCCACAGACTTGTCCACTGTTCGACAACGAAACGCGCCGTGTCACCGGTTCGTGTGAAAGGCATCACACTGGGAAGCGGGGTTGGGCTGTTGAGAAGGTGGGTAAAACTGTGGGCGGCCCTGGGGAGAACCTGGGGACGGCTGTGCACGGGGTGTGCAGAACTTCGCCGCGTCCACAGCGGACCCCTTTTCGTCCACGGGGCCGCCCACAGGGCCGGTGGACAAAATTCCCGCCCTGACCTGCGCTGATCGGGTTATCCACGGTATCCACAGGCCCTACTACTACGACCACGGATATAAAGCGGGAACTTCGCTCGGAAACGGGCCCTGTGCACAACTCGGCCCGGACGCGCCCCGTGCCTCCTCCTGCCGACTTGACCCCGGCACACCCCGGCTGTCAGCGGCGTGCGTCAGACTGGTCACCGGCGACAAGCCGACGACGAAGACCAGCAAGGCGAGCAGCCAGCAACAGCGGGAGGCGGCTTAAGTGAAGATCCGGGTGGAGCGTGACGTCCTCGCGGAGGCGGTGGCCTGGGCGGCCCGCAGCCTCCCGGCCCGGCCTCCGGTGCCGGTCCTCGCGGGACTGCTGCTGAAGGCGGAGGAGGGCGCGCTGAGCCTGTCCGGCTTCGACTACGAGGTCTCGGCGCGGGTCTCGGTGGAGGCCGATGTGGAGGAGGAGGGGACGGTCCTCGTCTCCGGCCGCCTCCTCGCCGACATCTCCCGGGCCCTCCCCAACCGGCCCGTCGAGATCTCCACAGACGGTGTACGGGTGAGCGTCGTCTGCGGCTCGTCGCGGTTCACGCTCCACACACTGCCTGTGGAGGAGTACCCGGCCCTTCCCCAGATGCCGAGTGCGACCGGCACGGTCCCCGGCGAGGTCTTCGCGGCCGCCGCGGCCCAGGTCGCCATCGCCGCCGGGCGCGACGACACGCTGCCGGTGCTCACCGGTGTCCGGATCGAGATCGAGGGCGACACGGTCACCCTGGCGTCCACCGACCGCTACCGCTTCGCGGTGCGGGAGTTCCTGTGGAAGCCGGAGACGCCGGACGCCTCCGCGGTGGCGCTGGTCCCCGCCAAGACGCTGCTGGACACGGCGAAGTCGCTGAGCGGCGCGGACAACGTGACGCTGGCGCTGTCGGGCGCGGGCGCCGGCGAGGGCCTGATCGGTTTCGAGGGCAACGGACGGCGGACCACGACGCGGCTGCTGGAGGGCGACCTGCCGAAGTACCGCACGCTGTTCCCGACGGAGTTCAACTCGGTCGCCGTGATCGAGACGGCCCCGTTCGTGGAGGCGGTCAAGCGTGTCTCGCTGGTCGCCGAGCGGAACACCCCGGTGCGGCTCTCCTTCGAGCAGGGTGTGCTGACGCTGGAGGCGGGATCGAGCGACGACGCACAGGCTGTGGAGCGCGTGGACGCGCAGCTGGAGGGCGACGACATCTCGATCGCCTTCAACCCCGGCTTCCTGCTGGAGGGCCTGAGCGCCATCGACGCGCCGGTCGCCCAGCTGTCCTTCACCACCTCGACCAAGCCGGCCCTGCTGAGCGGCAGGCCCGCGACGGACGCCGAGGCGGACGAGTCGTACAAGTACCTGATCATGCCGGTGCGGCTGTCGGGCTGAGTTCCGGCAGGCCGGGTACCCGTGCGGCGGCCGGGTACCCGGAGCCGTCCCCGCAGGGCCGCCGCGCGGCGGCTCCGGGGGTGGCCGGGTGCGCATCCGAGCGGGGTGTGGCCGCAGGTGTGCGCCGACCCCCCGGGCGTAGGCTCGTACCCGGTCACGCAACGCTAGGACACCGTAGAAAGGCCCCTTGATGGAGCTCGGTCTCGTCGGTCTCGGCAAGATGGGCGGCAACATGCGGGAGCGCATCCGCCGTGCCGGCCACACCGTCGTCGGATACGACCGCAACCCGGATCTCGCCGACGTCAACAGCCTCGAGGAGCTGGTCGGGGCGCTGAAGGCGCCCCGGGTGGTGTGGGTCATGGTTCCAGCCGGAGCACCCACCCAGTCGACCGTCGACGCGCTGGGAGAGCTGCTCTCGCCCGGTGACGTGGTCGTGGACGGCGGAAACTCCCGCTGGACCGATGACGAGAAGCACGCCGAACAGCTGGCGGCCAAGGGCATCGGTTTCGTGGACTGCGGGGTCTCCGGCGGCGTGTGGGGCCTGGAGAACGGCTACGCGCTGATGTACGGCGGCGACGCCGAGCACGTGGCGAAGGTCCAGCCGATCTTCGACGCGCTCAAGCCGGAGGGCGAGTTCGGTTCCGTGCACGCCGGGAAGGTGGGCGCGGGCCACTTCGCGAAGATGGTCCACAACGGCATCGAGTACGCGATGATGCAGGCCTTCGCCGAGGGCTGGGAGCTGCTGGAGGCGGCGGACGCGGTGACCGACGTCCGCGAGGTCTTCCGCTCCTGGCGGGAGGGCACGGTCATCCGCTCGTGGCTGCTCGACCTGGCCGTCCGCGCGCTGGACGACGACGAGCACCTGGGGGCGCTGCGGGGTTACGCGGCCGACTCCGGCGAGGGGCGCTGGACGGTGGAGGCGGCGATCGACCACGCCGTTCCGCTGCCCGCGATCACCGCGGCGCTGTTCGCGCGGTTCTCGTCGCGCCAGGAGGACTCCCCCCAGATGAAGATGATCGCCGCGCTGCGCAACCAGTTCGGCGGGCACGCGGTGACCGCCGCCGCCGGCGGTGAGAAGGGCGCCGACTCGCCGGGCGCGGACGTCGTTCCGCCTGTCGGCGGCTGACCAGCACACAAGGATCCGATGCACGTCACGCATCTGTCGCTCGCCGACTTCCGGTCGTACGCCCGGGTCGAGGTTCCGCTCGATCCGGGCGTCACGGCTTTCGTCGGTCCGAACGGCCAGGGCAAGACGAACCTGGTCGAAGCCGTGGGCTACCTCGCGACCCTGGGCAGCCACCGGGTGGCCTCCGACGCGCCGCTGGTGCGGACGGGGGCCGACCGCGCCGTCATACGCGCGGCGGTCCGGCAGGGGGACCGGCAGCAGCTGGTGGAGCTGGAACTGAACCCGGGGAAGGCCAACCGGGCCCGGATCAACCGTTCGTCGCAGGTGAGGCCGAGGGATGTGCTGGGCATCCTGCGCACGGTGCTGTTCGCGCCGGAGGACCTGGCGCTGGTGAAGGGGGATCCCGGGGAGCGGCGCCGCTTCCTGGACGAGCTGGTGACGGCGCGGTCGCCCCGGATGGCGGGGGTGCGGGCCGACTACGAGCGGGTGCTCAAACAGCGGAACACCCTGCTGAAGACGGCGGCGATGGCCCGTCGGCACGGCGGCGGTTCCGGTTCGGGGGGCGGCGGGGCGCTGTCCACGCTGGAGGTGTGGGACCAGCACCTGGCGCGTGCGGGGGCGGAGCTGCTGGCCCACCGGATGGCGCTGGTGGCGGCGCTCGGCCCGCTGGCCGACAAGGCGTACGAGCGGCTGGCGCCGGGCGGGGGCCCGGTGGTGCTGGAGTACCGCAGTCCTGTGGAGGGCGGTACGAGGGAGGAGCTGTACCAGCGGTTGCTGGCCGCGCTGGCCGATGCCCGCCGCCGGGAGATCGAGCGCGGGATGACGCTGGTGGGTCCGCACCGCGACGACCTCCTGCTCAGGCTGGGCGAGCTGCCGGCCAAGGGCTACGCGAGCCACGGGGAGTCGTGGTCGTACGCCCTGGCGTTGCGGCTGGCCTCCTACGACCTGCTGAGGAGCGAGGGGAACGAGCCGGTGCTGGTGCTCGACGACGTCTTCGCCGAGCTGGACGCCCGGCGGCGTGACCGGCTGGCGGAGCTGGTGGCCTCCGGCGAGCAGGTCCTGGTGACGGCGGCGGTCGAGGACGACGTGCCCAAGGCGCTGGCGGGGGCGCGGTACGCGGTCGGGCGTGGGGAGGTGACCCGTCTGTGACGGGGACCGGGCGGCCGGATCCGCGTCCCGGGGGGGACGCCGCCGGGGCGGCGGACCGTCCCGCGGCTCCGGAAGCCTCGCCGAAGCCGTCGGGCGTGGACCTGGCGAGGGTGGCGCTGCGGGCGGCTCGGGAGCAGGCGCGGGCGCGCGGTGCGGCGGCGCAGCGGAAGCGGGAGGCCCGGGTGGGGGGCCTGCGGTCGGGGGCGCGCCGGGACGGCCGCGATCCGCTGCCGCTGGGGGCCGCGATCGAGCGGCTGAAGACCGAGCGCGGCTGGGAGATGCCGATGGCGGTCGGGGGTGTGATGGGCCGCTGGCCGGAGCTGGTGGGACCGGACCTGGCACGGCACTGCGTCCCGCAGTCGTACGACGAGCAGGCCCGGGTGCTGTCGGTGCGCTGCGATTCGACGGCGTGGGCGACGCAGGTGCGGCTGCTGGCACCGCAGCTGGTGGCGCGGCTGAACGCCGACCTCGGGCAGGGAACGGTGAAGCTGATCAAGGTGCGGGGGCCGGAGGCTCCCGACACCCGGCACGGTCCGCTGCGCGCGCCGGGGAGCAGGGGTCCGGGCGACACCTACGGCTGACGGTCCCGCCGTGCCGCCGCGGGCGGTCTGCGGCGCCGGGGGCCGGACCGGCCTCGAACCGGGGTGGACAAACCGAGCAGAACCGTTCATTCCGTGAGGCCGCTCACAGTGCCGGACCATTGACATCCGGAAGCGCTGAGGGGCGTTGTGAGCGTCTTGGGGGGCCGGTCCGCATATGGGGAGTCGGCTCATGCCGGTTCAGGGCGGCACATGCGGATCCAGGTACCCGCAAACCCCCATCGTTGTCAGTGGTGCCGGTAGACTGGAAGTAAATCCGCCTCGTTGCGGAACAAGTCGAACGACGCAGCCGCTCCTGCTGGCCCGGACGGGGTCCTTCCCGCCGTACGCAGGGGGAGGCTTGTGCTGTGCCAGAAAGGGCGCTTCGTGGCCGATTCCGGCAACTCCAACGAAACCTTCCCTGCTACCGGCGGGGAGTCCCCTGTCCCGTCCGCGACCACGTCCGTCTCCGGCGCCGGTGGCGGCGAGTCGTCGTACGACGCCAGTGCGATCACGGTCCTGGAGGGACTGGACGCGGTCCGCAAACGACCCGGCATGTACATCGGCTCCACCGGCGAACGCGGCCTCCACCACCTCGTGCAGGAGGTGGTCGACAACTCGGTCGACGAGGCGATGGCGGGGTACGCGGACACCATCGAGGTGACCCTGCTCGCCGACGGCGGCGTCCGGGTCGTCGACAACGGCCGCGGCATCCCGGTCGACATCGTGCCCTCCGAGGGCAAGCCGGCCGTCGAGGTCGTGCTGACGGTGCTCCACGCCGGCGGCAAGTTCGGGGGCGGCGGCTACGCGGTCTCCGGCGGTCTGCACGGTGTCGGCGTCTCGGTGGTCAACGCGCTGTCGACCCGGGTCGCGGTCGAGGTCAGGCGCGACGGCCACCGCTGGACGCAGGAGTACAAGATGGGCGTGCCGGTGGCCCCCCTGCACAAGGGCGAGCCCACCGACGAGACGGGGACGTCCGTCACCTTCTGGGCCGACGGCGACATCTTCGAGACGACCGACTACTCCTTCGAGACGCTCTCGCGCCGCTTCCAGGAGATGGCGTTCCTCAACCGCGGTCTGACGATCACGCTGACCGACGAGCGGGAGGCCGCCAAGAAGACGGCGGGCGCCGACACCACGGACGAGTCGGAGGACGACAAGCCGCGCTCCGTGCGCTACCACTACGAGGGCGGCATCGTCGACTTCGTCCGCCACCTCAACTCCCGCAAGGGCGAGCCGGTCCACCCGTCGGTGGTCCACTTCGAGGCGGAGGACAAGGAGCGCAGGATCTCGGCGGAGATCGCGATGCAGTGGAACACCCAGTACACCGAGGGTGTCTACAGCTTCGCGAACGTCATCCACACCCATGAGGGCGGCACCCACGAGGAGGGCTTCCGGGCGGCGCTGACCGGCCTGGTCAACCGCTACGCGCGGGAGAAGAAGCTGCTGCGGGAGAAGGACGACAACCTCACGGGCGAGGACATCCGCGAGGGTCTGACGGCGATCATCTCGGTGAAGCTGAGCGAGCCGCAGTTCGAGGGCCAGACCAAGACGAAGCTGGGCAACACCGAGGCCAAGACCTTCGTCCAGAAGATCGTCCACGAGCACCTGAGCGACTGGCTGGACCGCAACCCCAACGAGGCCGCCGACATCATCCGCAAGGGCATCCAGGCGGCCACCGCGCGCGTGGCGGCCCGCAAGGCCCGCGACCTGACCCGGCGCAAGGGCCTGCTGGAGACGGCGTCGCTGCCGGGCAAGCTGAGCGACTGCCAGTCCAACGATCCCTCCAAGTGCGAGATCTTCATCGTCGAGGGCGACTCCGCCGGCGGCAGCGCGAAGTCCGGCCGCAACCCGCAGTACCAGGCCATCCTGCCGATCCGCGGCAAGATCCTGAACGTGGAGAAGGCGCGGATCGACAAGGTCCTGCAGAACCAGGAGGTCCAGGCGCTGATCTCGGCCTTCGGCACCGGGATCCACGAGGACTTCGACATCGCCAAGCTCCGCTATCACAAGATCATCCTGATGGCGGACGCCGACGTCGACGGCCAGCACATCAACACCCTGCTGCTGACGCTGCTGTTCCGTTTCATGCGCCCGCTGGTCGAGGCCGGCCACGTCTACCTGTCCCAGCCTCCGCTGTACAAGATCAAGTGGTCGCGCGACGAGTTCGAGTACGCGTACTCCGACCGCGAGCGCGACAGCCTGATCCGGCTCGGCCGCGAACAGGGCAAGCGCATCAGGGACGACTCGGTGCAGCGCTTCAAGGGTCTGGGCGAGATGAACGCCGAGGAACTGCGCGTCACCACCATGGACCCGGCCCACCGGGTGCTGCGGCAGGTGACGCTGGACGACGCGGCCGCCGCCGACGACCTGTTCTCGATCCTGATGGGCGAGGACGTGGAGGCGCGGCGCTCGTTCATCCAGCGCAACGCCAAGGACGTCCGCTTCCTCGACATCTGACCTGAGTCGGCCGTACGCCGCAGAACGAAAGGGATCGACCACCCATGGCCGACGAGACTTCCCCGGCATCCTTCGACGGGGACGCCCCCGTCCCCGTCTCCACCCCCACCCCCGCCGACACCCCGGTCGACGAGGGCGCCGGGCTCCGCGTGGAGCCCGTCAGCCTCGAGACCGAGATGCAGCGCTCGTACCTCGACTACGCGATGAGCGTGATCGTCTCGCGTGCGCTGCCGGACGTGCGCGACGGTCTCAAGCCGGTGCACCGGCGCGTGCTGTACGCGATGTACGACGGCGGCTACCGGCCCGAGAAGGGCTTCTACAAGTGCGCCCGCGTCGTCGGCGACGTGATGGGCAGCTACCACCCGCACGGCGACACCTCCATCTACGACGCCCTGGTCCGGCTCGCCCAGCCCTGGGCGATGCGGATGCCGCTGGTGGACTCCAACGGCAACTTCGGCTCCCCGGGCAACGACCCGGCCGCGGCCATGCGGTACACCGAGTGCAAGATGGCGCCGCTGGCCATGGAGATGCTCCGGGACATCGACGAGGAGACCGTCGACTTCCAGGACAACTACGACGGCCGCAACCAGGAGCCGATGGTCCTGCCGTCGCGCATCCCCAACCTGCTGATCAACGGGTCGGCGGGCATCGCGGTCGGCATGGCCACCAACATCCCGCCGCACAACCTGCGCGAGGTCGCCGCCGGCGCCCGCTGGTACCTGGAGCACCCGGACGCCACCAGCGAGGAGCTGCTGGAGGCGCTGCTGGAGCGCATCAAGGGCCCCGACTTCCCCTCGGGCGCGCTGGTGGTGGGCCGCAAGGGCATCGAGGAGGCGTACCGCACCGGCCGCGGCTCGATCACGATGCGCGCGGTGGTCGAGGTGGAGGAGATCCACGGCCGGCAGTGCCTGGTCGTCACCGAGCTGCCGTACCAGGTCAACCCGGACAACCTGGCGCTGAAGATCGCCGAGCTGGTCAAGGACGGGAAGATCGCCGGCATCGCGGACGTCCGCGACGAGACGTCCTCCCGCACCGGCCAGCGGCTGGTGATCGTCCTCAAGCGGGACGCGGTCGCCAAGGTCGTGCTGAACAACCTCTACAAGCACACCGACCTGCAGACCAACTTCGGCGCCAACATGCTGGCCCTGGTCGACGGGGTGCCGCGCACGCTGTCGCTGGACGCCTTCATCCGCAACTGGGTCAACCACCAGATCGACGTCATCGTCCGCCGCACCCGCTACCGGCTGCGCAAGGCCGAGGAGCGCGCCCACATCCTGCGCGGCCTGCTCAAGGCGCTGGACGCGATCGACGAGGTCATCGCCCTGATCCGCCGCAGCCACACCGTGGAGGTGGCACGCGGGGGCCTGATGGACCTGCTGGCCATCGACGAGGTCCAGGCGAACGCGATCCTGGAGATGCAGCTGCGGCGCCTGGCGGCCCTGGAGCGGCAGAAGATCACCGCCGAGCACGACGAACTCCAGGCGAGGATCGACGAGTACAACGCGATCCTGGCCTCGCCCGAGCGGCAGCGGCAGATCATCGGCGAGGAACTGGCCGCGATCGTCGAGAAGTTCGGTGACGACCGGCGCAGCAAGCTGGTGCCCTTCGAGGGCGACATGTCCATCGAGGACCTGATCGCCGAGGAGGACATCGTCGTCACCATCACCCGCGGCGGCTACGTCAAGCGGACGAAGACCGACGACTACCGCTCGCAGAAGCGGGGCGGCAAGGGCGTGCGGGGCACGAAGCTGAAGGAAGACGACATCGTCGACCACTTCTTCGTCACCACCACGCACCACTGGCTGCTGTTCTTCACCAACAAGGGCCGGGTGTACCGGGCCAAGGCCTACGAACTGCCGGACGCCGGGCGGGACGCGCGCGGTCAGCACGTCGCCAACCTGCTGGCGTTCCAGCCGGACGAGACGATCGCCCAGGTTCTGGCCATCCGGGACTACGAGGCCGCGCCGTACCTGGTGCTGGCCACCAAGTCGGGCCTGGTGAAGAAGACCCCGCTGAAGGACTACGACTCGCCGCGCTCCGGTGGTGTCATCGCCATCAACCTGCGGGAGTTGGAGGACGGCGCCGAGGACGAGCTGATCGGCGCGGAGCTGGTCTCGCCGGACGACGACCTCCTGCTGATCAGCAGGAAGGCGCAGTCGATCCGGTTCACGGCCACCGACGAGGCGCTGCGCCCGATGGGCCGCGCCACCTCGGGTGTGAAGGGCATGAGTTTCCGCGAAGGGGACGAGCTGCTCTCGATGAATGTCGTGCGGCCCGGTACGTTCGTGTTCACCGCCACCGACGGCGGGTACGCGAAGCGCACGGCCGTGGACGAGTACCGCGTTCAGGGCCGCGGCGGTCTGGGCATCAAGGCCGCCAAGATCGTCGAGGACCGCGGCTCGCTGGTGGGAGCGCTGGTGGTCGAGGAGACGGACGAGATCCTCGCCATCACCCTCGGTGGCGGCGTGATCCGCACGCGGGTCGATGAGGTCAGGGAGACGGGCCGTGACACGATGGGCGTCCAACTGATCAACCTCGGCAAGCGCGACGCCGTGGTCGGCATCGCGCGCAACGCGGAGGCCGGCCGCGAGGCCGAGGAGGTCGATGCCGGGGAGGGCACCGCGGAGGCCGCGGAAGCGTCTTCCCCGGAGACGGCAGCCGAGACGGCTCCGGACGCAAACGAGGAGTAGGCAGATCGTGAGTGGAACCACGGGCGCCGCCAGGGGCGGCAACGGTGATGGCGGCGCCCGTGGGAAGGCCGCTGACGACGCTCGCAACCAGGGCGAATCCCACCGTGGGGGAACAACCGTGACCAGTGCCCAGCCGCAACCGCAGCCCCAGGCCCAGCCTCCCGCGGGCGCACGGCAGCCGCATCATCCGCCGCAGGCGTACCCGGCCCCGCCGGGCAGTACGCCGCCGCCCCGTCCGGCGCAGCCGGACCAGCAGGGCCCGGAGGGCGATTCCCGGCAGGACGTGGTGCGCAAGCCGCGCACGGGGGCCCGCACGGTCCCCAGGACCCGCAAGGCGCGGCTGCGGGTGGCCAAGGTCGACCCGTGGTCGGTGATGAAGGTCGGCTTCCTGCTGTCGGTCGCGCTGGGAGTCTGCACGATCATCGCGGTGGCCGTGCTGTGGATGGTGATGGACGCCATGGGCGTGTTCGCCGCCATCGGCGGGACGGTCAGCGAGGCCACGTCCACCGACGGGGGCGGAGGCTTCGACCTGGAGGGCTTCCTGTCCCTGCCCCGGGTGCTGACCTTCACCTCGGTCATAGCGGTGATCGACGTGGTGCTGGCGACGGCCCTGGCCACGCTGGGCGCGTTCATCTACAACCTCTCCGCGGGGTTCGTGGGCGGTGTCGAGGTGACGCTCGCGGAGGACGAGTGAGGGCTTCGGGTACGCGCTCCCGGCGCCGGAGACGGGGCCGATTTTGGGACGCGGCTGAAGTGCGCTAATCTTTCGGTGCAGCGCGGGGCTATAGCTCAGACGGTTAGAGCGCTTCCCTGATAAGGAAGAGGCCACAGGTTCAAGTCCTGTTAGCCCCACCACCGCGAAGCGCGGACCGGACGCCCGGAACCTCTCTGGAGGTTCCGGGCGTCCGGCCTTGTCCGGGGTGCGGTGCCGCTGCCCGGCAAGGCCGGCCCCGGCCGGATGCCCCGTCCGGGTCGATCACCCGGTGCCGGAGGGGGCACGGGTATCATCGGCGCCAGTAGGTCCCAACGTCTATGAAGGACGAGGTAGCGCGGTGAAGAAGCTTCTCCTGATCGCACTGGCCGCCGTTGGCGGGCTCCTCGTGTACCGCCAGATCCAGGCGGACCGCGCCGAGCAGGATCTGTGGACGGAGGCGACCGACTCCGTGTCCGCAGGCTCCGGCGCCTGAGAGCGGCATCCAGGTACTTCAGCGAGGCCCCGGCCGGTCGGCCGGGGCCTCGCTGTTGTCCCGGCGTTGTTTCCGGCGTTGTCCCGGCGGGCGGGACCGCTTTGCGGGACCGTGACGCCAACTCCCTTGAACTGTGCGACGGCAAATGAATACGGTGCTTACGCAAAGTCACCGGCCGTGGCCTGCCGGGGGAGCCGTGAGGACGGCTCGCCGGCCGTCGGGGCCGGACGAGGCCGGGGGCCGTCGCGGGTGGGAACGGGCCCGCGGCGCCGGGACCGTACGGTCCGAAGGCGCGTCCCGCCCGGAGGCGGCGCCCGGCCGGTACCGTGCCGCCGGGGCGGCGGGGCGGCGGGACGGCGGGAGCGGTGCGGGACGGTCCGGCCGGTGCCGTGCGGCCGTCCGGACCCGTGAACGGGTGCCGGGACACCGGCACGGCGGAGACGACGAGGGGTGGCGCGTGGTGAAGGGGCGCAGGATGAGGAGCGGACTGGCCGTCACGGCGGCGCTGTGCGCGGTCGCGGCGCTGCCGGGAACGGCGACCGCCGCGGAGGGGACGGCCGGCCCGGCGGACCTGCCCGCCTACCGGACGGCCGAGGACGCCCGCCCCGTCGAGGGCCGCGAGAGCAGCGCCGAGGGGCCGTCCATCGAGCCGGGCGTCTACACCGACGACATCGCTCCGGGCCGGCGGAAGTACTACGGCGTCCGGCTCGACGCGAAGTCCAACGCCTGGATCTCCGCCGTGGCGCTTCCCGAGCCGGGCAGCGCGGTCGCCTACGGCGACGGCATCAAGGTCGGTCTGAAGGCCCCGGACGGCACCACCTGCGGCGAGTCCGACGTCGTCTTCGGGGACGAGAACGCCGCCCGGCCGCTCGCCGACTACGCCTGGCGCCTGATCAAACCGGACGGCTACTGCCAGGAGGAGAAGGTCTACCACTTCTACGTGGAGCGGGAGAGCGACGCCGGGTCCGACCGGTCCGCGTGGCCGGTCGAGATCCGCTTCATGCTGGAGCCGGGCCTGAAGAGCGTCACCTCCACCACCCCGCCCGAGCCGCAGGCGACGCTCACCCCGCCCGACCCGCCGGCCGGCGAGGCCAGGCCCATCGAGGGCGGCACGGGCTTCAACGACGCCGCCGGCATGGGCGAGGGCAACTGGAAGGACCGGCTGAGGCCGGGGGAGACCCGCTTCTACCAGGTGCCGGTCGACTGGGGCCAGCAGTTCTTCGTCGACCTGGAGTTCGGCACCACCAAGGCCAGGGACGACAAGTTCGTCAGCGGCGCCTTCCGGGTGGACGTCTACAACCCGGCCCGCGGACACGTCGACAGCGAGAGCGGGTCCTACCGGGCGAGCGAGTCGGCCGAGATCTCCCTGGCGAGCCAGCGCGTCGCCTTCCTCAACCGCTACGCCCCCGGCGCCGAGCTCTCCGGCATGCGCTTCGCCGGCTGGTACTACATCGCCGTCCACGCGCACGAGGACCTGGCGGAGTCCGTCACCGGCTCGGTTCCGGTGGTGCTGCGCACCTCCGTCGAGGGCGTCCCCAAGGGCGCGCCCGACTACGACGGGAACGCCGCCGAGGCGGGCTTCGGCGTCACCGACGGGGACCGCGAGGCCGCCGCCAGGGGACTGAGCGAGGCGGAGGCCCGGGCAGGCGCCACCCTGCGGACCGTGGGCTGGGCCGGCGTGGGCACCGGGACCGCGCTGCTCCTCGGACTGGGGCTGTGGACGGTCCTCGCCCGGCGCGGCGCCGCCCGGAGGTGACGGGGCGGCACGGAGCCGGACAAGGACAGTCGGGTGAGCGGAGCCGGGTGAGGGCGCGTCAGGGGGCCTGTGTCAGCGCCCAGATGCCGACGGCGATGCAGAGCAGGGCGAACACCAGGAGCGGGACCGCCACCTTCGGGGGCGGTCCCGGCTTCCGTACGGCGGGGGAGTGGTGCGGCGCGTGCGCCGGTGACGCGGCAGGCGAGGTGGCCGGGGGAGCGGCGGGGCGCGCGGGCGGGGGCTGGGGGACGTGGACGTCCTCGGGGAGCCGTACCGCCGGCTGCGGGTGCGGCCAGGCGGGGAGGACGGGGGAGGTCTGCGTGGACGCATGCGCCGTCGGTGTCCACGACGGCGCCGGCGCGTGCTCCGCCGGCGCGTCCGGGCTCCCCGGAGCGTGCGGTGCCCGGACGGGCGGCGGGAGGCGGAAGCTGCCGGTGTCCGACGGGGAGGGGGGCGGGGCCGCCGCGGCCCCGGGACGCCCGGGGCCGAAGCCCTTCGCCTCCTCCGGGCCGTCCGGACCGAAGCCCGGCGGCAGCGGACCGATCTGGTCGAAGACCTCCACGGACTCCTGCTCCGGTACGGCGTCCTCCGGAAGCAGCTCCACGGCGGACGCCAGTGCCTTGCGCACACCCGTCGCGGTACGGAACCGGGCCTCCGGATCGGGGTGGAGCAGGAGGCCGAGCACCTGCCACAGCGGCTCCGGGACGCCCTGGGGTGCCGGGGGCACCCCGTTCGCGTAGGCCTCCACCAGTGCCCGCGAGTCCGGCTTCCGGCCGGTCAGCAGGTACAGCGCGACCAGCCCGACCGCGTACAGGTCGGCGGGGAAGTCCGGCTCGGCGCCGAGCAGTTGCTCGGGAGCGAAGTAACCCGGCGTGCCGACGACGTAGTCGGTCTCCGTCAGCCGGGGCTCGCCCTTGCGCATCGCGATGCCGAAGTCGGACAGCCGCAGGTGGGGACGGCCGGTGCCGGTGGCGTCCAGCAGGACGTTGGCGGGCTTGATGTCGCGGTGCACCACGTCCTCGGCGTGCACCGCGGACAGGCCGGAGAGCAACTGGTCGAGCAGGGTGCACACATAGGCGGGGGGCAGCGGCCCGTAGTCGCCGATGAGGTGGGCGAGCGAGCCGCCGCGGACCAGGTCCATGGTGAACAGGACCTTGTCGTCGTCGGCGGCCCAGCTCGTCGGGGCCAGGACGTGGGGGTGGTCGATGCGCAGCGCCTGCTCGCGGACGAACCGCAGCAGGGTGTGCGCGTCCCTCTGCTGGAGGACCTTGGCGGCCACGTAGCGTCGGCGGCGGTGGTCCCAGGTGCGCCAGACCGCGCCGGCGCCGCCGCGTCCGATCGGATCGACCAGCTCGTACCGGCCGGCGAAGATCTCACCCATCGTGTCGTGCCCGTCCCCGTCGCAGTGTCCCCGTGCCCGTCGCGTTCCGGCCCCCGGCCCGGGCCCGTTCAGGCCTGGTGGGCCTCGTAGTGCCGGACCGCGTCCGCGGTCTTCCCGGCGCCGTAGACCCGCAGGAACTCTGCCAGCTCCGGATGGGTGGAGGCGAGGGTGTTGGACGCGTCGATGATGTCGGCCGCGTCGGCGACCGAGCGCAGCAGCGCCTGGATCTCGCGGACCACGCGCTTGACGGTCGTCGCCTGGCCGCCGGAGGGGGCGGTCTGGCCGGTGGTGCTCAGCACGTTGCCCCCGGCGGTGCGGCGGATCTCCTCCATGCGCTGGGTGGCCTCGGCGGCGGTGACTATGCCCTTGCTGACCTCGGCGGCCAGCTCCTGGAGGGCCTGCACCCGCTGGACGACGGCGGGGTTTCCGATCTTCGCGCGCTGACCGCTCATCAACTGGGAGAGCATGGGGGCGGACAGTCCGAGGACCGACGCCAGGCGGGCCTGGTTGAGGCCCAGGTCGCCGATGAGGCGGCGGAAGAGGACGCCCAGGGGCTCGCCGTACCACTGGCTCTGCAGTTCCCTCGCCCTCGCGGTGGCCTCCTGCTGTGCTGCGTCCATCGCATCTCCCCTGCTTCCCCGGGTGTCCGCTTCGCTGGAGCGAACTCGCGAGCATCCTACGGAGCGGGAGGACGCGGAGCGATACCCGGTCGGAACGAACGCCGGTCATTGGGTACTCTGGTCATGGCGGGGCTTTAGCTCAGTTGGTAGAGCGCTGTCTTTGCATGGCAGATGTCAGGGGTTCGACTCCCCTAAGCTCCACACCACGACAGGCCCGGTGCCGCGGACCGTGAGGTCCGCGGCACCGGGCCTGTGCCGTGCGTGCGAGGGATGTGCGCGAACGCGCGGGGGCGGGTGCCGTCAGCGCTGCTCGTCGGACGAGGCCGCCTCGGACCCCCGGTCCCCGGAGGCGTCCTCCGGGGCGTCGTTCCCCGAGCCGTCCCGGGACGACGCGCCGCCTGCGGCGGAGCCGTCGCCGTCGGCGAGGGTGGCGCCGCCCTCGCCCCCGATCTCGGTGGCGGCCGGAGGCTCGACCAGCCAGTCGGGACCGGCCTGCTTGTCCCACCACTTCCAGGCGGCGGCCGCGCCGCCGGCGACGAGACCGGCCACCGTCAGGCGCTTGAGCAGCATGCCCGTACGGGCGCGCCGGGCTCGGCGCTGGGCGAGCCTGCGGATGTCGTCCGCGGTCAGTTCGCCGCGCAGCGCCGCGACGGCCGCGGCCGAGCGGGCCATCGCCGCCTCCCGGGCCGGGCCGGCCATGGCGCGGGCGGCCTCGACGCGGGGCGCGGCGAACTCGCTCGCCATCCGGGCCGCCTCGCGGGTGCGCTGGGCCGCCCGGACGGCGGCCATGTCGATCGCCGGGGGAAGGGTCTCGCGTACGTGCACCAGCCGAGGGGCGACGTGAGAGGCGTACTGGCCGCGCACGGCGGACCTGGCCTGTCCGGCGGCGAGGCTCACCTTCGGCGCCACCACCTCCGCGGCGTGCCGCACGGTCTCCCTCGCGTTGTCGGTCGCGCTGCGCACGCTGTCCATGCGGGTCACGGGCTCTCCTCCTCATCGGTGGCGTGATTCTCTCCGCCTTCCACCAGTGGTGAAGATCATGCCTGTACAACGGTGGCGAGGCATGCCCCAAAGGGCATCCGGGCTATACCGGGCGCTCCGCCCGCGGTCCGGTCCGCGCCGTGGTTCGGCCGTGGATGCGGGGTACCCGGGCTGTGCGAGGATCGGGGGGTTACGAACCGGCAGATGGAAGGTAGATCGTGGCCGAGCAGCTCTACGCCACCCTGAAGACCAACCACGGCGACATCACCGTCCGGCTCTTCCCGGACCACGCGCCGAAGACGGTGGCCAACTTCGTCGAACTCGCCGAAGGCCGGCGCGAGTGGATCAACCCGGCGACCGGGCAGAAGACCACCGACAGGCTGTACGACGGCACGGTCTTCCACCGGGTCATCAAGGACTTCATGATCCAGGGCGGTGACCCGCTGGGCAACGGCACCGGCGGCCCCGGGTACGAGTTCGCCGACGAGTTCCACCCCGAGCTGGCCTTCACCCGGCCGTACCTGCTGGCGATGGCCAACGCCGGTCCGGGCACCAACGGGTCGCAGTTCTTCATCACCGTCGCCCCGACCGCCTGGCTGACCGGCAAGCACACCATCTTCGGAGAGGTCGCCGACGCGTCGAGCCAGAAGGTCGTGGACTCCATCGCGACCACGCGGACCAACCCGCGCACCGACCGCCCGCTGCAGGACGTGGTGATCGAGTCGGTCGTCGTCGAGCGCCGCTGACCGGGCGGCCGGCGAACGCCGGGTCCGCCGTTCCGCGGAGCGGGGAACCAGCCGCCTCGCCTGGCCGTAGGACAGGTGGGGCGGTGTTCGTCGTCCGTGCGCCGTGTCCGTACGCCGTTGTGCGTATGTGAGTCCGTACGCGAGGGGCGAGGGGTGTGGCCATGGAGGACCAGCAGGGGCAGTCGCGGCCGGAGCCGGCGCGCTGCTACCGGCATCCGGACCGGGAGACGGGCATCTCGTGTGCCCGCTGCGAGCGTCCGATCTGCCCGGAGTGCATGATCGCCGCCTCCGTCGGCTTCCAGTGCCCCGAGTGCGTCCGCAGCGGGGCGGGAACGGGCCACGCCCCGGCGGCGTCCCGGCCGCGGACCCTGGCGGGCGGCACCGTGGCCGCCGATCCGCGGCTGGTCACCAAGGTGCTGCTGGCGGTCAATCTGGTGGTGTTCGCCGCGGCGCTCGCCCTGGGGGACCCGCTGGTCCACCGGCTGACGATGATCGGCCACGCCTTCGATCCCCACCCCGAGGTGTTCGAGGTGGTCGGGGTGGCGGACGGCGAGTGGTACCGGATGCTGACCTCGGCCTTCCTCCACCAGGAGGTCTGGCACCTCGGCCTCAACATGCTGGCGCTGTGGTGGCTCGGCCCGCAGCTGGAGGCGGCGCTGGGGCGTCTGCGCTACCTGGCGCTGTACCTGCTGTCCGCGCTGGGCGGCAGCACGCTGGTGTACCTGGCCGAGAGTCCGGACCGGATGTCGCTGGGCGCCTCGGGGGCGGTCTTCGGCCTGTTCGGGGCGACCGCCGTGCTGATGCGGCGGATGAACTACGACATGCGTCCCATCCTGGCGCTGCTGGCGATCAACCTGATCTTCACCTTCGCCATGCGCGGGAGCGTCTCCTGGCAGGCCCATGTGGGCGGCCTGGTCGTGGGTGTGGTCGTCGCCTACGCGATGGTCCACGCCCCGCGTTCCCGGCGGTCCCTGGTGCAGTACGGCACCTGTGCGGTGGTGCTGCTGGGCGTCGTCGCCGTGTGCGTGGCCCGTACGGCGGCGCTTCTCGGCTGAGGACGGGCCAGCTCTGGCCATGGGTTATCCACAGCAGGTGACCGGCCTTGTGCATGGTGTGCGCGGGCCGGGCCGGCTGCCGTGGTCAGGCGCGTTCCCCCAGGAGGACAAGGGGGAACCGGTTTCTCCACCGGTGGTCGCCAGTCATAACGAGGCTCGGACGGGAAAAGTTATCCACAGATCCCCGTGAGTTTTCCCAGGGCTGTGGAAGACCTGTGGATAACGCGGGTTCCTGTGGCTACTTCCACTGTGTGGAGACGACGAACCCCGCCGCGATGAAGCCGAAGCCCACCACGATGTTCCAGTCCCCGAGCGACTTGACCGGCAGGTCGCCCGTCGTCACGTAGAAGACGACGATCCATACGAGGCCGATCAGGAACAGGGCCAGCATCACCGGAGCGACCCAGCTCCGCCCCGAGGCGAGGTTGATGTTCGCGGCCTGCTTCGCCGGCGGCGGCGTGAAATCGTCCTTCTTGCGGATCCGTGACTTCGGCACGAGGGACTCTCCTGTCGATGCGCTGCGTGACTGCGCGGGCCTGCTCCGAAGTGCCCTCCCCCCGGTCGGTCCGGTCCGGGGGCCGGAGGAAGGCCGGAGAGGGGACGTTGCTTAATTCCGTTAGCGTAGTACCTCCACGCGCTGGAAGGAGACATGGGTAAGGTGACGAGTTTCCGCTTCCGGCCCGTCAGGCTCGCCACCGCCGGTGTCTTCGCCCTGGCCGGTTTCCTCTTCTGGGTGAGCTTCAACACCGCCCAGGGCACCGATCTGCGCACCGACGACTCGATGCTGCGCCTGTCCGACCTCATCCAGGAGCGCAGCCGCGGCAACCAGGAACTGGACGCCTCCGTCTCCGGGCTCCGCCGGGAGGTCGACGCCCTCGCCCGCCGGGACAGCGGCGGCACCGAGGCGGAGAAGCGCGGCTTCGAGGAACTGGAGAGGGCGGCGGGCACCCGGCGGCTGACCGGCCCCGGCCTCACCGTCACCCTCGACGACGCCCCGCCCGACGCCGCTCCCCGGATGCCGGGCATCCCCGAGCCGCAGCCCAACGACCTCGTCGTCCACCAGCAGGACCTCCAGGCGGTGGTGAACGCCCTGTGGGAGGGCGGCGCCCGCGGCATAAAGGTCATGGACCAGCGGCTGATCTCCACCAGCGCCGTGCGCTGCGTCGGCAACACCCTGATCCTCCAGGGCCGGCTGTACTCCCCGCCCTACACCATCACCGCCGTCGGCGACACCGGGGAGCTGCGCGCCGCCCTGGACCGGGCCCCGGCCGTGCGGAACTACCGCGAGTACGTCGACGCCTACGGCCTGGGCTGGTCCGTGGACGAGCACGACGAGGTGACGCTCCCCGGGTACGCGGGGGCGGTGAACCTGCGTCAGGCGAGGCCGGTCGGGTGAGGCCGCCGTCTTCCGGCCCCGGGACGCCGGGGCCCGTGTAGCGTCGGACGCAATGCGCCGCACGGGGCCCCGGCGAGCCCGCGGGCCCGTACTCTGGGTGCCCGAGGGAAAGAAGGGACGGCAACACGGCATGTACGGCTGGATATGGCGGCATCTGCCGGGCAACACGCTGGTACGCGCGCTGATCTCGCTCGTGCTGGTCCTGGCGGCCGTCTACGTGCTCTTCCAGTACGTCTTCCCCTGGGCGGAACCACTGCTGCCGTTCAGCGACGGCACGCTCGACGAGAGACAGGGGAACTGAGCCCATGAGCGCGCGCGTCCTGGTCGTCGACAACTACGACAGCTTCGTCTTCAACATCGTCCAGTACCTCTACCAACTCGGCGCCGAGTGCGAGGTGCTCCGCAACGACGAGGTCCGCCCCGGGCACGCCCAGGAGGGGTTCGACGGGGTGCTGCTCTCCCCCGGCCCCGGCACGCCCGAGGAGGCCGGGGTCTGCGTCGAGATGGTCCGGCACTGCGCCGCGACGGGCGTGCCCGTCTTCGGGGTCTGCCTCGGGATGCAGTCCATGGCCGTGGCGTACGGCGGTGTGGTGGACCGGGCGCCGGAACTGCTCCACGGCAAGACGTCGCTCGTCAGCCACGAGGGCGCGGGCGTCTTCGCCGGGCTGCCCGCCCCCTTCACCGCGACCCGCTACCACTCGCTGGCGGTCGAGCCCGGCACCGTGCCCGCGGAGCTGGAGGTCACCGCCTGGACGGAGACGGGCGTCGTCATGGGCCTGCGCCACCGCGAACTGCCGGTGGAGGGCGTGCAGTTCCACCCCGAGTCGGTGCTCACCGAGTGGGGTCACCGGATGCTCGCCAACTGGCTCGCGCGGTGCGGGGACGCGGGGGCCGTCGAACGGTCCCGGGGGCTGGCCCCCGTGGTCGGGACGTGACGGCCCTGCGTCCGGAGGGCACCTACGGAAGCGATCCGCACAGCGGCCGCCCGTACGACCCCTACGCAGACCCGGGCGCGTTCGAGGCGGCGGTGGGGCGGCTGGCCGACCCGCTGAACGACCCGCTGCCGGGCCTGGACCCGGCGCCGCGGGAGCCCCACCCCGGGGGGCGTCCGGGAACGTACGCCCCCCACCAGGACCCCCTCCACCAGGAACCGCAGCGGTACGGCCCGTACCCCCCGGCGGAGACCCCCTCCCCGGTGGACGCCGCCATGCCGGGAGCGCCCCTGCCCGAGGCGGCTCCCGCGCCGGAACCTGCCGCGGCGCCGGACCCGGCGCACGAACCCGTCCCCGCCGCGGACCCGGCCCCCGGCCCCGCCCTCGACGACGAGACGATGATGCTGCGCCGGGCCGAGGAGCCGCTCCCGGCGCGCACGGGAGCGGACCGGCTCCCGGACGGCGGACGGGCCGCGCGGCGGCGGGCCCGGCGGGCGCGCCCGGAGCCGGCCGGTTCCCCCGGGGGCGGACGGGCCGCACGGCGGCGGGCCCGGCGGGCCCGCCGGGAGAGCCCGATGGTGGTCGCCAGCCGGGTCGTCGGCGAACTGTTCATCACCCTCGGCGTGGTGATGCTGCTGTTCGTCTCCTACCAGCTGTGGTGGACGAACGTGATCGCCAACCGCCAGGCGGGCGACGAGGCGAAGAAGCTGGAACAGCAGTGGGGGGAGAAGGAGGGCGACCGCGACCCCGGCGCCTTCTCCCCCGGCCAGGGCTTCGCGATCATGCACATCCCCAAGCTGGACGTGAAGGTGCCCATCGCCGAGGGCGTCGACGAGAACGGCGTCCTCGACCGCGGCATGGTCGGCCACTACGCCGAGGAGCCCCTGAAGACCGCGATGCCCTGGGACAGGACGGGCAACTTCGCGGTGGCCGGACACCGCAACACCCACGGCGAGCCGTTCCGCTACATCAACAAGCTGGACCCGGGCGACCCGATCGTGGTGGAGACCCAGGACACCTACTACGTCTACGAGATGACCAGCCGCCTCGACTCCACCCTGCCGTCGAACGTCGGCGTCATCGATCCCGTGCCCAAGGACTCCGGTTTCACCGAGCCCGGTCGGTACATCACCCTGACCACCTGCACCCCCGAGTTCACCTCGAAGTACCGGATGATCGTCTGGGGGAAAATGGCCGAGGAACGTCCCAGGAGCGAGGGGAAGCCGGACGCGCTCGTCCGATAGCCTGCGCGCGGGGGAGGCAACAGTGAGAACAGGCGGGCGGTGCGTCGCGTGGCAGTGATCGACCAGGAGAGCGAGCCGGAGACGAGCCCGGAACCGCCTTCCGCGCCCCGTCGCCGCAGACGCATCGGGCTCGCCGCCGTCATCGGTGTGCTGGGCGAACTGCTGATCACCGCCGGCGTGATACTGGGCCTCTTCGTCGTCTACTCGCTGTGGTGGACGAACGTGATCGCCAACCGCGAGGCCCAGCGCGACGGTGCGGAGGTCCGCCAGAAGTGGGCCCAGGACGGTCCGGGCGGCGCCGAGAGGGATTTCGACCCCGGCGAGGGCGTCGGCTTCCTCCACGTCCCCTCGATGGGCGGCGAGGTGCTGATCAAGAAGGGCACGTCCACCAAGGAGCTCGACAAGGGCGTCGCCGGCTACTACACCGATCCCGTGGAGGCCACGCCGCCCTGGGAGGGCGACGGCAACTTCTCCCTGGCCGCGCATCGCGACGGGCACGGCGCCAAGTTCCACGACATCCACAGGATCGAAGAGGGCGACCCGATCGTCGTCGAGACCGAGGACACCTGGTACGTCTACAAGGTCTACGAGATCCTGCCGAAGACCTCGAAGTACAACGTCGAGGTGCTCGACGACGTGCCGGAGGTCTCGGGCAGGGACGAGAAGGGGAAGTACATCACCCTGACCACCTGCACCCCCGTGCTCACCTCCGACTACCGCTACATCGTGTGGGGCGAGCTGGTGCGCACCGAGAAGGTGGACGAGCGGCGCACCCTGCCGAAGGAGATCCGCTAGCGGACACAGGTCCGAAGAGCCCGGGGGCCCGGCCGGCGAAAGCCGGCCGGGCCCCCGGGCTCCGGCGTGCGGTGCGGCGGGTCAGTCGTCGCGCCCGCCGTTCATGCCCTGGATGAAGCCGCCCGGACCGCCACCCGGACCGCCGCCCGGACCACCGTTGCCGTTTCCGCCGCCCCCGCCGAAGGCGTACACGGTGATCGAGTCGCCCTTCTTGAGCTGGGAGTCGGGGCCCGGGTTGGTGTTGATGACCCTGGCGTTCTCGTCGTTCGACCCCTCGACGCTGACCTGGAGACCCAGGTCCTCAAGCGCCTTGCGGGCCTCCTTCAGCGACTTGCCCTGGAGGTTCGGGACGGTGACCGGCTGCTCCGCGGGAGCCTTGGCCACGGTCAGGGTGATCTTGGAGCCGGGGTCCGCCTTGGTGTTGGCGGGCAGGCTCTGCTCCAGCACCGTGTCCGGCGCCTGGGAGCCGTCCTCCCGTTCGGCCCTCTCGACGGCGAAGCCCAGGGCCTCCAGCTGGTTCTTGGCCTCCTCGAAGGGCTTCCCGGTCACGGACGGGACGGTCTGCCGGGTGTCCTCCTGGGCCACGGTCAGGGTGACGGTGGAACCGGGCTTGGCCTTCTCCCCGCCCGCCGGATCCTGCTCGATGACCGTTCCGGCCGGCTGCTCGGAGATCTCCGTCTCGCGCTCGACCTCGAAGCCCGCGTCCCTCAGCTCCTTCTCGGCCGTGTCGGCGTCCTCGCCGACGAGGTCCGGAACCTCGATGTCGCTGGGACCCTTGGACATGATCAGCGTGATCGTGCTGCCCTCGGGGACCGCGGTGCCCTCGGGCGGATCGGTCTTGCAGACCGTGTCCTTCTTCTGCTCGCAGAACTCGCTGGCGCCCTTGGCCACCTCCAGTCTGGTGTTCTGCGCCTCCTCCTGGGCCTCGGAGAAGCTGAGCCCGGCGAGGTCGGGAACCCGCGGCTCGTTCCCCGAGGGACTGAAGATCACCTTGCCGATGAAGACCGCGCCGACCAGCACCAGGATGCCGCCGAGCACCAGCAGGATCGTGGAGAGGTTGTTCTTCCCCTGGCGGCGCCGGTCGGGCCGCTCGTCGTAGCCGTAGCCGCCGTCGTCCTCGCGCATCGGCGGCAGCATGGACGTCTGGCCGGCCGCCGGGGCGGTGGCGCGGAGGGCGGCGGTGGGCTGGTCCTCCGGGTGGTAGCCGCCGCCGGGCCCGTAGGACCCCGCGCCCATCGCCGCAGCGGCGCCGACGGGCTGGCCGTCGAGGGCCGCCTCGATGTCGGCGCGCATCTCGTCGGCGGACTGGTACCGGTAGTCCGGATCCTTCACCAGCGCCTTGAGGACGATGGCGTCCATCTCCGGCGTGATCTCGGGATCGAAGACGCTCGGCGGCTGCGGCTCCTCCCGCACGTGCTGGTAGGCGACCGCGACGGGGGAGTCGCCCACGAAGGGCGGCCGCACGGTCAGCAGCTCGTACAGCAGGCAGCCCGTGGAGTAGAGGTCGGAGCGGGCGTCCACGGTCTCGCCCTTGGCCTGCTCCGGGGAGAGGTACTGGGCGGTGCCGATGACGGCCGCCGTCTGGGTCATGGTCATGCCGGAATCGCCCATGGCGCGGGCGATGCCGAAGTCCATCACCTTGACCTGCCCGGTGCGCGTCAGCATGACGTTCGCGGGCTTGATGTCGCGGTGGACGATGCCGTTGCGGTGCGAGTACTCCAGGGCCTGGAGGATGCCGACGCACATCTCCAGCGAGCGCTCGGGCAGCAGCTTGCGGCCGGAGTGCAGCAGCTCGCGCAGGGTGGAGCCGTCGACGTACTCCATGACGATGTACGGGATGGAGACGCCGTCGACGTAGTCCTCGCCGGTGTCGTAGACGGCGACGATCGCCGGGTGGTTGAGCGAGGCGGCCGACTGGGCCTCACGGCGGAAGCGGGCCTGGAACGTGGGGTCGCGGGCGAGGTCCACCCGGAGCGTCTTCACCGCGACGGTACGGCCCAGGCGGGTGTCGTGGGCGAGGTAGACCTCGGCCATACCGCCTCGGCCGAGCACCGAGCCCAGCTCGTACCGGCCGCCGAGGCGACGCGGCTCTTCCATAGTCTCCAGCCCTCTCTTCGTCCTGACCGTCTCCCTGCGGTCCGGCGGTGCTGCTCGGCATACCGTACCCGGACCGGGCGAAGGGCAGGGAACGCGGCTGCCGACGCGACCCCTGGCTCCAGGTCACCGCCTGCCGTCGAGCGCGGCCTCCATCATGGCCTTGGCGACCGGGGCGGCCAGGCCGCCGCCGGAGATGTCCGCGCGGGCGGCGTTGGAGTCCTCGATCACCACGGCGACGGCCACCGGCGAGGAGCCGTCGCCGAGCTTCGCGTACGAGACGAACCAGGCGTACGGGTTCTTGCTGTTGCCCTCACCGTGCTGGGCGGTACCGGTCTTGCCGCCGACTGTGACGCCGTCGATCCGGGCGGTGGTTCCGGTGCCCTTCTCGACGACCGTCTCCATCATCTGCTGGAGCTTCTGGGCGTTCTCCGGCGAGACGGCCTGGCCGATCTCCTCGGGGGTGTGCTCCTCGACGACGTTGAGGCTCGGGGCGACGAGCTTGTCGACCATGTACGGCTGCATCAGCTTGCCGTCGTTGGCGACGGCGGCGGCGACCATGGCCATCTGGAGCGGGGTGGCGCGGTTGGACGCCTGGCCGATGCCGGCCTGGGCGTTCTGGGAGGGGATGTCCTCGGGGTAGACGGACTCGACGGCGCGGACCGGGATGAAGTGCTCCTTGTTGAAGCCGAACTTCTCGGCGTACTCGATCATCTTCTCGTTGCTGATCTCGGCGCTGATCTTGGCGAAGACGGTGTTGCAGGACCACTGCATGGCCACCCGCAGCGAAGCGTTCTCACAGGGGTGGTTGCCGCTGTTGGGCAGCGGGGTCCTGGTACCGGGGAGCACGTACGGGTCCGGAGTGTCGGTCTTCTGGTCGATGTCGTACTTGCCGCTCTCCAGCGCCGCGGCGGCGGTGACGATCTTGAACGTCGAGCCCGGCGGGTAGGTCTGGCGCAGCGCCCGGTTGAGCATCGGCTCGTCGGGGTTCTCCTTCTTCTGGAGGGAGTTCCAGGCCTCCCCGTCCTTGGAGGAGGTGCCCGCGAAGGAGGAGGGGTCGTACGACGGCTTGCTGATCAGACCGAGGATGGCGCCGGTCTGGGGGTCGATCGCGACGGCCGCGCCCTTCTTGTCGCCCATGGCCTTGTAGCCGGCCTCCTGGACCTTGGCGTCCAGCGTCGTGATGACGTTGCCGCCCTTCCGGTCCTTGCCGGTGAGCATGTCGATGGTGCGGTTGAAGAACAGCCGGTCGTCGTTGCCGGTGAGGATGCCGTCGTAGATCTTCTCCAGCTGCGAGGCGTCGAACGCCTGGGAGGCGTACCCGGTCACGGGCGCCCACATCTTGCCGTTCTTGTACGTCCGCTTGAACTTGAAGTCGTTGCCCTCGGTCTCGACCGAGCCGGTGATGGACTTGCCGTTGGCGAGGAGGATGTCGCCGCGCGGCTGGCTGTAACGCTCGATGGCGACACGGCGGTTGTACTTGTCGTTCTGCAGTTCGTCGGCCTGGACGAGCTGGATCCAGTTGCCGCGGATCATCAGGGCGACCATGAGCAGGCCGCAGAAGATGGCGACGCGGCGCAGGGGCTTGTTCACGATCGGACCACCTGGGTCATCTCGGCGTCGGGTGAGGACACGGGGGCGGGGGCGGGGCGCCGCGCGGTGTCGCTGATTCTCAGCAGGATCGCGACGAGGGCCCAGTTGGCGATGACCGACGAACCGCCCTGTGCGAGGAAGGGCATGGTCATGCCGGTCAGCGGGATCAGGGCCATGACGCCGCCCGCCACCACGAAGACCTGGATCGCGAAGGCCGCGGAGAGGCCGACGGCGAGCAGCTTGCCGAAGGGGTCGCGGGCGGCCAGGGCGGTGCGGATGCCGCGCTCGACGAGCAGGCCGTACAGCAGGACGAACGCCATGACGCCGGTCAGGCCCAGCTCCTCGCCCACGGTGGCGAAGATGTAGTCGCTCTTGGCCGCGAACATGATCAGGTCGGTGTTGCCCTGGCCGAGGCCGGTGCCGAGGATGCCGCCGGCGCCGAAGGCCCACATGGCCTCCGCGGGCTGGGTGCGCTCACCGGTCTCGCGGACGTGGTGGAAGGGGTCCAGCCAGTCCTGGACGCGGCTCTGGACGTGGGGCTCGAAGCTGGCCACGGTCACGGCGCCGACGGCGGCCAGGGTGAGGCCGAAGAGGATCCAGCTCGTCCGCTCGGTGGCCACGTAGAGCATCACGACGAAGAGGCCGAAGAAGAGGAGCGAGGTGCCCAGGTCGGTCTCGAAGACCAGGATGAGCACGCTCAGCGCCCAGATCACCAGGATCGGGCCGAGGTCGCGGCCCCGGGGCAGGTACAGGCCCATGAAGCGGCGGCTGGCCAGGGCGAGGGCGTCCCTCTTGACCATCAGGTAGCCGGCGAAGAACACCGCGATGATGATCTTGGCGAACTCGCCCGGCTGGATGGACATGCCGCCGATGGTGATCCAGATCCTGGCGCCGTAGACCGCCGGGAAGAACATCGGCAGGACCAGCAGGATCAGCGCCACCACCATGGAGATGTAGGTGTAGCGCTGCAGGACGCGGTGGTCCTTGAGGAAGATCAGCACCCCGAGGAAGAGGGCTATCCCCAGCGCGGACCACATCAGCTGGCTGGTCGCGGCCGGGGCATCCCTCAGCCGCTCCGACTGGTCGAGTCTCCAGATCAGGACCAGACCGAGCCCGTTGAGGAGTGTGGCGATGGGCAGCATCAGCGGGTCGGCGTACGGCGCGAACTTCCGCACCACCAGATGGGCCACGCCGGCGAGCAGGCCGAGGCCGAGGCCGTAGCCCAGCATTCCGGCGGGAAGCTCGCCGTCGATGGCCAGACCCACGTTGGCATAGGCGAACACCGGGACGAGCACGGCGAAGGCGAGCATCGCCAGCTCGGTGTTGCGGCGGCTGGGCAGCCCTCCCGAGGAGATCGTCGTGTTGCTGCCGGTGGAGTGACTGGTGCTCATGGAGTGCGGCCCCCTATGGCGTGGTGCACTGCTTGGCGAGCTTCTGCTGTTCCTCCGGAAGGGTGGGGCCGGGGGTCGGAGCGGTGGAGCTCTTGCTGGTGCTGACGGTGTCGGCCGAGGCGGCGGACGGACTGGTGGTCGAGGTGGGGGCCGGCGTCTGCCCGCCGGTCTCCCCGTCCACCGCGGAGCCGTCCTTGGCCTCGGCGCGCTCCCGGCTCTTCCGCTGCTCGGCGACGAGCTTGCAGACCTCGGCCTGTTCCCCCAGCTTCTCCAGGCGGTCCTCGGCCTGGGCGAGGCTGCCCATGGAGATGCCTTCCTTGATCTGGTCGCGCTGGTAGACCGGGAGGTACTTGAGTTCGATCGCGGAGTGCCGTTCGACCTCGCTCAGCGAGAACCAGCCGAGCTTCTGGCTGAGGCCGCGGTAGATCGCGACGCGGTCGCCCTCGGCGCCCACGTAGTACTGGGTCTGCACCCAGCGCCAGCCACCGTACAGGCCGCCGCCGATCACGCCCAGGACGAGCGCGATCAGCAGGGTCCGCTTGAACCACTTCCAGCCTCTTCTGGGCTTGGTGAGGTCCCCCTCGGCGTACGCGCCGAAGGCCCCGCCGGGCGGCGGGCCGCCGACCGGGCCGCCGCTGCCGGGCGGGCCGAAGCTGCCCTGCGGGCCGTCGGGCGTCTGCTGCTGGGGCACTCCGCGGCCGAGTTCGGCGGCGCGGGCGGCCGGGGTCTGGAGGGTGCCCGGGTCGCCGAGCTGGTGCTGGTTCTCCGCGACGGCGCCCACGATGACCGGGGTGTCGTTGAGCCGGCCGGCGAGGGTGTCGTTGTCGTCGACGTCGAGGACGTCGGCGACGATGCAGGTGATGTTGTCGGGACCGCCGCCGCGCAGGGCGAGCTGGATCAGCTCCTGCACCGTCTCGTGCGGCCCCTGGTAGCTGGCGAGGGTCTCCTCCATCGTCTGGTGGCTGACGACGCCGGACAGGCCGTCGGAGCACAGCAGGTAGCGGTCGCCGGGCCGCACCTCGCGGATGGACAGGTCGGGCTCCACGCGGTCGCCGCTGCCCAGCGCGCGCATCAGCAGGGAGCGCTGCGGGTGGGTGGTGGCCTCCTCCTCGGTGATCCGCCCCTCGTCCACCAGGCGCTGCACCCAGGTGTGGTCCTGGGTGATCTGGGTGAGCTGGCCGTCGCGCAGCAGGTAGGCGCGGGAGTCGCCGACGTGGACGAGACCGAGCCGCCGGCCGGTCCACAGCAGGGCGGTGAGCGTGGTGCCCATGCCCTCCAGCTGCGGGTCCTCCTCGACCATGATGCGCAGCTGCTCGTTGGCGCGCTGCACGGCGGTGCCCAGGGAGGTGAGGACGTCGGAGCCGGGGATGTCGTCGTCGAGCTGGACGAGGATGGAGATCACCTCGGAGCTGGCGACCTCCCCGGCGGCCTGGCCGCCCATGCCGTCGGCGATCGCGAGCAGCCGGGGCCCGGCGTAGCCGGAGTCCTCGTTGCCCTCGCGGATCATGCCTTTGTGCGATCCGGCGGCGAAGCGCAGTGACAGACTCATGCGCACCTCGCCCGTCGGCTCCGGGTACATCCGCACGGTGCCCACCCTCCGGTCGTCATGGTCGTTCACTACTTCCGCAGCTCGATGACCGTCTTGCCGATGCGGATCGGCGCGCCGGGCGGGATCGGCGTCGGTGTGGTGAGCCGGGTCCGGTCGAGGTACGTGCCGTTGGTGGATCCCAGGTCCTCGACGATCCACTGGCCGTCGCGGTCCGGGTAGATCCTGGCATGGCGGCTGGAGGCGTAGTCGTCGTCCAGCACGATCGTCGAGTCGTGGGCCCGGCCGAGGGTGATGGTCTGCCCCTGCAGGGCCACGGTGGTGCCGGTGAGCGAGCCCTCGGTCACCACGAGTTTGGTCGGTGCGCCGCGGCGCCGGCCGCCGCGGGCGGCGGGCTGCGCCGACTGGCGCGGCTGGGGCGGACGCTGGCCCTCGCCGCGTCGGGTAGTGCGCTGGGTCACGCGGGTGCCGAAGAGGTCGCTCCTGATGACCTGCACGGTCACGATGACGAACAGCCACAGTACGGCGAGAAAGCCCAACCGCATGACCGTCAGGGTCAGCTCTGACATTGCCCCCGCTTCACCCTTCGGCTTGCCGGTAAATGATCGTGGTGCTGCCCACGACGATGCGTGAGCCGTCGCGGAGCGTAGCGCGCGTGGTGTGCTGCCCGTCTACCACGATGCCGTTGGTGGAGCCCAGGTCCTGGATCGTCGTGGGGTTCCCGGCCCGGATCTCGCAGTGGCGCCGGGAGACGCCGGGGTCGTCGATCCGCACGTCGGTCTCGGTGGAGCGGCCCAGCACCATGGTGGGCCGGGAGATCTGGTGGCGGGTGCCGTTGATCTCGATCCAGCGGCGGGTCTGGACGGGCGGCAGCGGACCCGCCCCGCCGGGCGCCCCGGGCGGCGGGCCGGCGGGCATGGGAGGCATGCCGGCGGGACGCTGCGGCGGGTAGCCGTAGCCGCCGGGGCCGCCGCCCGGGGCGCCGCGCGGGGGCTGCTGGGACGAGGGCTGGGAGCTGCTGGCGGCGAGCGTGCGGCTGCGGACCCGGTACAGGCCGGTGTCGAGGTCCTCGGCCTTCTCCAGGTGGACCTTGACCGAGCCCATGAAGGTGTACCGCTGCTGCTTGGCGTACTCGCGCACCATGCCGGCCAGCTCGTCGCCGAGCTGCCCGGAGTAGGGGCTGAGGCGCTCGTAGTCCGGGGTGCTGAGCTCGACGATGAAGTCGTTGGGAACGACGGTCCGTTCGCGGTTCCAGATGGTGGCGTTGTTGTCGCACTCGCGCTGGAGGGCACCCGCGATCTCGACGGGCTGCACCTCGGACTTGAACACCTTGGCGAAGGTGCCGTTGACGAGGCCTTCGAGACGCTGCTCGAAGCGCTTCAGGACTCCCACGGTGCACCTCCTTCCCCGATGCCCTCTGCTCTAGTGCGCTGGGCGCACACGACGCGTTGCCTCCGATACTGCTTACTGATCGTATCCACGCGCGAGGAAAACGGCTGGTTCCCCACCGGGGCCCGGCGCGCGGGTGTCACCCCTCACACGGATCGTAGAGGGGGTACGGGACCAGTGTCCCAAACCGGCGGCCGTCGATACGGGTGTGAGACCACCCCGGACGACGTGCTAATGTTCTGTGTGTCGCCAGGGGCTCCCGGCGAACCGGACGAAAGCAGTCCGGGGAGTGTGGGAGAATCGAAACGACAACACCCATGCGCGGGTGGCGGAATAGGCAGACGCGCTGGATTCAGGTTCCAGTGCCCGAAAGGGCGTGGGGGTTCAACTCCCCCCTCGCGCACAGAGAGAACGCGAAGCGGGTCTCTTGCAGTGACCAACATCACTGTAAGGGGCCCGCTTCGCTGTGCGCTGCCACTGGTTCCCGTGCGGTGTCCCGTCCGTTGCCCCGCGCGGTACGCCCGCCCACGGGGACTGACGCCCGCATGGGTAGGCGAGTACCTTCTTGACCGTTCCGGACCGCGGATCGTCCCGATCACCGCCGGTCGTCGAAGAAGTGCGCAGGGGGTGGGACCGTGGCCGAGAGGCTGCCGTACGTACCGGGATTCGCGGACCGGGGGAGCCGGGAGTCGCCGAAGCGGGCCGGCAAGGCGCTGAGGGAGTCGGTGCCGCGGGCCGCCCACGCGGGATTCTCCGAGGCGCCGGGGCGGCCCGACGCGGTGACCGCCGTGGAGGAGTCCAACCGCGGCAGGATCGAGGAGCTGATCCCGATCCGCGTCGGGCGGATGGTCGCCTCCCCCTTCGCCTTCCTGCGCGGCTCGGCCGGCCTGATGGCGTACGACCTGGCGCACGGCACCCCCGCCACCGGGATCGGCGCGCAGATCTGCGGAGACGCCCACGCCGCCAACTTCGGCCTCTACGGGGACGCCCGCGGCGGGCTGACCATCGACCTCAACGACTTCGACGAGACCGCGCGCGGCCCCTGGGAGTGGGACCTCAAGCGGCTGGCCGCCTCCCTGGTGCTGGCCGGCCGCGAGGCGGGACTGGGCGAGGACGTCTGCCGCGAGGCGGCGTACGACGCGGCCGGGGCGTACCGGCGCACGGCGCGCCTGCTGGCGGGGATGCCGGCCGCGGACGCCTGGAACGCCGTCGCCGACGAGGAGCTCGTCTCGCACACCGCCGCCCACGACCTGCTGGGCACCCTGGAACGGGTCGCCGACAAGGCCCGGCGCAACACCAGCGCGCGCTTCGCCGCGAAGTCCACCCGGGAGACGGAGGACGGCGGACGGTGCTTCGTGGACGCCCCGCCCGTACTGCGGAGGGCGTCCGACCAGGAGGCGGCGGCCGTGGCCTCCTCCCTGGAGGAGTACCTGGGCACCCTGCCGGAGGACCGGCTTCCGCTGCTGGCCCGGTACGCGGTCCACGACGTGGCGTTCCGGGTCGTCGGGACCGGGAGCGTGGGCACCCGCTCGTACGTCGTGCTACTCCTGGACCACCTGGGCAAGCCGCTGGTGCTCCAGGTGAAGGAGGCGCGGCCCTCGGTGCTGCGGCCGTACACGGCCCTGGCGGGCTTCACCGAGCCGGAACCGGAGCACGAGGGGCGCCGGGTGGTGCTGGGGCAGCAGCGGATGCAGGTGGTGTCCGACACACTGCTGGGCTGGACGACGGTCGAGGGGCGCCCCTGCCAGGTGCGGCAGTTCCGCAACCGCAAGGGCAGCGTGGACCCGGCGGCGCTGTCCGCGGGCGAGATCGACGACTACGGGCGGATGACGGGCGCCCTGCTGGCCCGCGCGCACGCCCACAGCGCCGATCCGCGCCTCCTGGCGGGATACTGCGGCAAGTCGGGCGAGCTGGACGAGGCGGTGGCCGCCTTCGCCGTGGCCTACGCGGACCGCACGGAGAAGGACCACGCGGAGCTGGCGGCCGCCGTGCGCGCCGGGCGGCTGCCCGCCGAGCAGGGAGTGTGACGGCACGGGGCGTGCTGGGGGCGCGTGCGGGGATGTGACGGCACGGGCGGCCGGAGCCGTAGGCTGGCCGGGTGACGCCGCGACCTCCCGGGCGCTCCCGGGCGGGCTGCGGCGGACGGCCCCGCCAGGGGCGCAGTGAACCGCCATCGCGAGGAAGCCAGTGAATCCGGAAGCCCAGCAGGAAGCCCGGCAGGCCGAGCGACAGGCCGTCGAACGCCTCGAACGCGCCGTCCGCGCGGCCGAGAACGCGCTGATCGAGTACGAGATCGCCGTGGAGACCTTCCGCGTCGAGGTGGAGAACTTCTCCCGGCTGCACGAACAGCGCCTCGGACCGCTGTACGGCCGGATCGAGGAGCTGGACGTCCTGATCGCCGAGGCCGTGGCCGCGCGGACCGGCGACCCGGAGGACGTGCGCCGGGCGCGGACGGCGCGGGCGGCCTTCCTGCCGATGCCGGCCGTGGAGGAGCTCTACCAGGGCTGGATGGACTCCGGCGGGCTGCCGCCGGAGGCCACCGCCATGCTCACCGGGCAGCGGGTGAGGCCGCCGGAGCGGGTGCGGCCCAGCGAGAGGGCCCGGCGCCTGTACCGGGAGCTGGTCCGCTCCGCGCACCCGGACCTGGCGCAGGAGGACGCGGACCGGGAGCGGCGCGAGGAGTTCATGACCCGGGTGAACAAGGCGTATGCCGACGGGGACGAGGAGCTGCTCGCGCGGCTGACCGAGGAGTGGGCGTCGGGGCCGTCCGATCCGAAGGAGCGGGAGGCGCTCCGCAGCGAGGAGCTGTACGCGCGCCTGGAGTGGCTGGCGCGGCGCAAGGAGATGCTGACCCGGGTCGCCGCCGAACTGGAGGGCGGTGCGATCGGTTCCATGATCAAGCTGGCGGGTGACGACCCGGACGGCCTGCTGGAGGAGATCGCCGAGGGGCTGCGCGGGAAGATCGCCGAGAGGGAGGCGCGGCTGGCCGAGCTGACCGCACCGGCGGGTCCGGTGGACCGGAATTCCTGGGCGGGCCGGACGGACCAGTCGGACCAGGCGGGCCGGGCCGATCCCGGAGCGGCGTTCTAGGTTCGGTCCGTGGCCGGCCGGTTCGGCGGTCGGAGCGTTCGATGTGCGAGACGGCGCCGGAGGACCCGGTGCCGGAGGAAGGGGCGTGACCCTGTGCAGTACGGCCGATTTCCGGCGGTGGACGCCGAGGCGGTGCCGTCCGACGGCTTCCTGCTGGATGTCCGGGAGGACGACGAGTGGGCGGCCGGGCACGCCGAGGGAGCCCTCCACGTTCCGATGAGCGAGTTCGTGGAACGGCTGGCCGAGGTGACCGAGAGGGCCGCGGACCGGAAGGTGTATGTGGTCTGCCGGGTCGGCGGCCGGTCGGCGCAGGTCACCCAGTACCTGCTGGCGCAGGGCGTCGACGCGGTGAACGTCGAGGGCGGCATGAAGGCGTGGGAGGCGGCCGGCCGGCCGCTGGTGAACGACGGGCAGGGTCCGGCCCACGTGCTGTGAGGTCCGCGGGCTGCGAAAGGACGGTCGGCCCGCCCGCACGAGCGGGCGGGCCGACCGTCAGGCGTCGAAGTCCACCTCGACCGTTCCCGTGACCGGACGCGACTGGCAGGCCAGCACGTAGCCGGACGACACCTCTTCCGGTTCCAGCGCGAAGTTGCGGTCCATCCGCACCTCGCCGGAGAGCAGCTTCACGCGGCAGGTACCGCACACCCCGCCCTTGCAGGCGTACGGGGCGTCGGAGCGGTTGCGCAACACCGTCTCCAGCAGGGTCTCGCCGTCCCCGACCGGCCAGACGCCCACCCGGCCGCCGAGTGTGGCGGTGAGCTTCGCCCCGGCGGGCGCGGGCCGGGCAGGGCCCTGTGCCGCCCCGCCCGCGGAGGCGTCGTCCACGTGGAAGATCTCCTGGTGGATAGCGGAGGCCGGCACTCCGAGCGAGGTCAGGGCCCTCTCCGCGCCGTCGACCAGGCCGTGCGGCCCGCACAGGAACCAGCCGTCGACGTCGGCCACCGGCAGCAGGGAGGGCAGCAGGGAGACCAGACGCTCGGCGTCGAGCCGCCCGGTGGGCAGGCCCGCCTGCCGCTCCTCGCGGGAGAGCGTGTGCACCAGCTGGAAGCGGTCGGGATGGCGGTCCTTCAGCTCGGCGACCTCCTCCAGGAACATCGCCGATGCCGCCGTGCGGTCGCTGCGGACCAGGCAGAACCGGGCGTCCGGCTGCTCCGCGAGGAGAGTGGAGGCGATGGACAGCACCGGGGTGATGCCGCTGCCGCCGACGATCGCGGCGAATCGGCCCGGCCGCGGACGCAGCGTGAAACGGCCCGTCGGCGGCATCACCTCGACCGTGTCCCCGGCCGACAGCTCCTTGAGGGCGTAGGCGGAGAACGCGCCGCCCTCCACCAGCCGGATGCCCACCTTCAGCACCGGCTCGCCGGGCGGTGGCACGGCCGCGGCGCAGACCGAGTACGTGCGGCGCACCTCCACGCCGTCCAGTTCGCGGCGGAGCGTGACGTGCTGGCCGGGGACGTGGCGGAAGGTGTCGTGCAGCTCGGGCGGCACCGCGAACGTCACGGCCACCGAGTCGTCCGTGAGCCGCTCGACCTCGCGGACCCGGAGCGGATGGAACCTCATGTCAGCTCCTTGAAGTGGTCGAACGGCTCCCGGCAGGACGCGCAGCGGCGCAGCGCCTTGCAGGCGGTGGAGGAGAAGCGGCTGAGCAGGGCGGTGTCGGTGGAGCCGCAGTGGGGGCAGCGGATGGCGAGGTCCACCGCGACCGGGCCGCCGGCCGCGTCCCCCGCCCCGGCCGTTCCGGGGCGGGGCGGGGCTATTCCGAACTCCGCCAGCTTGCGGCGGCCCTCGGCGCTGATCGCGTCAGTCGTCCAGGGGGGCGAGAGAACCGTCCGGACGGTCACCTCCGCCACACCGTGCTCGCGCAACACCTGTTCGACATCGGCCGCCATCGCCTCGACGGCCGGGCAGCCGGTGTAGGTCGGGGTCAGTTCGACCTCCACCCGGCCCGGCCCGATGACATGGAGGCCGCGCAGGATGCCCAGGTCGGACAGGGTCAGCACGGGAAGTTCCGGGTCGGGGACGGCGCCGGCGATCCGGCGCAGCTCCTCCTCCGGCCCGGTCGTCCCCCCGGCCGCCCCGGTGCGGGCGGTCACCACGACGCCCCCGGGTGGCTGCGGTGCAGGTGCTGCATCTCGGCGAGCATCCGGCCGAACGGCTCGGTGTGGACGCCCTGCCGTCCGGCGCCGGCGGCCCATGCGGCGCCCTGCGGGCCCTCGGGGAGGGAGAGGCCGGCGCGGTCCAGTACGCCGGCGACCCGCCGCGTCCACTCCTCCCGCAGGCTCTCCCAGCCGACTGCCAGGCCCTCCACGGGCCGGAACAGCTCGCCGGTGTAGCGCCACAGCGCGTCCAGCGCGTTCCGCATCCGCTCACGGCTGACATCGGTGCCGTCGCCCAGCCGCAGTGTCCAGTGCTCGGCGTGGTCGCGGTGGTAGGCGACCTCCTTGACGGCTTTCGCGGCCAGCGCGGCCAGCTCGTCCCGGCCCGTGGCGAGCCGGTCGTACAGCAGCTCCTGGTACACGGAGAAGTACAGCTGGCGGGCGATGGTGTGGGCGAAGTCGCCGTTGGGCCGCTCCACGAGCTGGACGTTGGTGAACTCCCGCTCCTCCCGGAGGTACGCCAGTTCGTCCTCGTCGCCCGCCATCGACAGCAGGGCGCGGGCCTGGCCGAGGAGGTCCAGCGCGATGTTGGCGAGGGCGACCTCCTCCTCCAGGACGGGTGCGTGCCCGGCCCACTCCCCCAGGCGGTGGGAGAGGACCAGGGCGTCGTCGCCGAGGGCCAGGACGGCCGTACGGGGAACGCTCACAGGTGCCGCACCCCCTCGGGGACCTCGTAGAAGGTGGGATGGCGGTAGGGCTTGTCGGCGGCGGGCTCGAAGAAGGGATCCTTCTCGTCCGGCGAGGAGGCGGTGATCGCGGCCGAGGGCACCACCCAGATCGAGACGCCCTCCGACCGCCGGGTGTAGAGGTCCCGTGCGTTGCGCAGGGCCATTTCGGCGTCGGGCGCGTGGAGGCTGCCGGCGTGGGTGTGGGAGAGCCCGCGCCTGCTGCGGACGAAGACCTCCCACAGGGGCCAGTCGCTGGTGGTCATGCCGTCACCCTTCCGTCGCGGTTCCGCTCCCCGTGCTTGCGGGCGTACGCGGCCGCGGCCTCGCGCACCCAGGCGCCCTCCTCGTGGGCGCGGCGCCGCTGGTCCAGCCGCTGCTCGTTGCAGGGGCCGTTGCCGCGCAGCACCTCGTTGAACTCGTCCCAGTCGATGGGCCCGTAGTCGTAGTGGCCGCGCTCCTCGTTCCAGCGCAGTTCCGGATCGGGCAGCGTCAGCCCGAGGGACTCGGCCTGGGGGACGCAGATGTCCACGAACCGCTGGCGCAGCTCGTCGTTGGAGTGCCGCTTGATCTTCCAGGCCATGGACCGCGCGGAGTGCTTCGACTCGTTGTCGGGCGGACCGAACATCATCAGCGACGGCCACCACCAGCGGTTGACGGCGTCCTGCGCCATCGCGTGCTGGGCCGGCGTGCCCCGGCTCAGGGCGAGCAGCAGCTCGTAGCCCTGGCGCTGGTGGAAGGACTCCTCCTTGCAGATGCGGACCATGGCCCGTGCGTACGGCCCGTAGGAACAGCGGCACAGCGGCACCTGGTTGGTGATCGCCGCGCCGTCCACCAGCCAGCCGATCGCTCCCACGTCGGCCCAGGTCAGGGTGGGGTAGTTGAAGATCGAGGAGTACTTCTGACGTCCCGAGTGCAGCTTGTCGAGCAGCTCGTCGCGACTGACGCCCAGGGTCTCGGCGGCGCTGTAGAGGTACAGCCCGTGCCCGGCCTCGTCCTGCACCTTGGCCATCAGGATCGCCTTGCGGCGCAGCGAGGGCGCCCGCGTGATCCAGTTGGCCTCCGGCTGCATGCCGATGATCTCGGAGTGGGCGTGCTGGGCCATCTGGCGCACCAGCGTCGCGCGGTAGGCGTCGGGCATCCAGTCGCGCGGCTCGATCCGCTCGTCCGCGGCGATGGCCGCGTCGAACACCGTCTCGTACGCCTCGGGACCTCCGCCCTGGTCCGTCTCCGGCAGCAGCGTCGTCATGCACAGCTCCCTTGCTCCAGGCGAGGAACCAATCAACCGACCGATCGTTCGGTCCAATGGTCGTCGGCGAGGTCCGGGGGTGTCAAGGCTGTGGATAACCTCGGTAGGGTCGCCTCGGGCCGCGGCGGGCGCGGGGGACGCCGGCGCGGCGGGGGACGAGGGCACGCCGGTTTGGACACCGGGCCGGACACGGGGCCGGACACCGGACGGGCATCGGATGGGGGAGGGCATGGAGCCACAAGCGCAGACGCACCGGGAGGGGACGCCGCCGTCGGGCGTGATGGCCCTCCCGCCTCCGGCGCGGGCCGCCGTCGCGGTCGTGCTGGGGGCCGTCGCCGTGTTCGTCGCGGTGCACCTGGCGGCCGTCTTCCTCCACGTCGCCCCGTCGAACACCATCAGCAAGCAGCACGGCGAGGCGGTGGAGGAGTACGTCTTCCCCGAGTTCGAGCAGAACTGGAAGCTGTTCGCGCCCAACCCGCTCCAGCAGAACATCGCCGTCCACGCCCGCGCCGAGGTGCTCAAGCCGGACGGCACCACCGAGCGGACCGGATGGGTGGACCTGTCGGCCATGGACGTCGAGGACATCCGCGGCAACCCCTTCCCCAGCCACACCGAGCAGAACGAACTGCGCCGGGCCTGGGACTTCTTCACCGGCTCGCACGGCGACGACAACCGGCCGAACGGCCTGCGCGGCGAACTCTCCGAGGAGTACCTGCGGCGGATCGTGATGCTGCGGTTCGGGCCCGAGCTCAACGGGGGCGAGGTCAGGCGGATCCAGCTGCGGTCGGCCACCACCCCGGTCGCACCGCCGCCGTGGAGCGGCGAGAGCATCAGCACGGAGACCACGTACCGGACGCTGCCCTGGTGGGCGGTCGACCGCTCGGACGTTCCGGAGGGCAAGTGACGCAGTCCGACATCGGCGGGACCGGCTCGCCCGTCCCCGGGAACCGCGGTGCGCGGGACACGGCACGGCCGGTCCGGGACGTCCCGGAGGACGGCACCCCGCCGCGCCCCCGGGAAACGGACCCGGAATCGGTCCGCACCCTGGCGCGGCGGTTCACCGCGAAAGCCGACCGCGCGGTCGTGAGCGGCATCACCAAGGTCACCGACCGGGCGCTGGGCCCCTACCAGACCGCGGTCGTCCGGATCGGGTTCTCCCTCACCTGGCTGGTCTTCCTGCTGTTCGAGTGGCCGAACCGGCACGAGCTGTACGGGCCGGACGGCCCGTGGAGCTGGGAGCTGGGCAGGAGGCTGGTCGAGAGCAACCACGCCTTCACGGTGCTGCTGTGGTCCGACAGCACCGTGTGGTTCGAGGCCGTCTACGCCCTCGCGGTGCTCTCCAGCGCCGCCCTGCTGGTCGGCTGGCGCACCCGGACGATGTCGGTCCTCTTCATGGTCGGCGTGCTGTCGCTCCAGAACCGCAGCGTCTTCATGGGCGACGGCGGCGACAACGTCATCCACCTGATGGCGATGTATCTGGTGCTCACCCGCTGCGGTCTGGTGTGGTCCCTGGACGCCCGCCGCCGGGCCCGTCGACGGCCGGACGGCGCGGGCACCGACCCGGTGGGCGTCGCGCTGTGGACGGTGCTGGGGACCGCGCTGCTGGTGGCCACCGTGCGCGGCGAAATCGGCTGGTTCGGGGACGACGGCCCGGTGCCCCTCGTCGGCTGGGCGACCGTCCTGTGGAGCCTGTGGCTGGTGTACGGCCTGTGGTGGTGGGTACGGCCCACCCGGTCCGCCGACGGAGACGGGGACGGCGGCGCGGACGCCGCCGGGGACGCAGACGGGGACGGCGGCGCGGAGACGGGGAGGAGGGCCGACGTCCGGCGCCTGATGGACGTCCTCGGCAACGTGGCGCACAACGCGGCCCTGCTGGTGATCATGGTCGAGGTCTGCCTGATCTACGCGACCGCCGGCTGGTACAAGATCCAGGGTTCGCGCTGGCAGGACGGCACCGCCGTCTACTATCCCCTGCACCTGGACTACTTCTCCCCCTGGCCCGGCCTCGCCGAGGTGCTGGGCAGCAGCGGGCTGATGGTCATGCTGCTGAGCTACGGCACGGTGATCGTGCAGGTCGCCTTCCCCTTCACCCTCTTCAACCGCCGGGTGAAGAACGTGCTGCTGGCCCTGATGATGCTGGAGCACGCCGGCATCGCCGTCGTCCTCGGACTGCCGTTCTTCTCGCTCGCCATGATCGCGGCCGACGCGGTCTTCCTGCCGACGGTCTTCCTGGTGTGGCTGGGCGGCCGGGCGTCGCGGCTGGGCAGGCGGCTCCGCCCGCGCTCCTGGGAGGAGGCGGAGCGGGACGGGCGGACGGAGGCGGACGGCTCCCCCCGTACCCTCGTGGGATGAGCGGCAGCGAGACCATGCCCCGGGGAGGGGACGGCGAGCCGGCGAACGGCGAACCGGTGCAGTACGACGAGGGCTACGGCCCGCAGGTGGGGGTCGGCCCCCATCCCGAGCCGTGGCCCGAGGACGAGCGGTACGACCCGGAACTGCTGGCCCACGGGGACCGGCGCAACGTCGTCGACCGCTACCGCTACTGGAGACGCGAGGCGATCGTCGCCGACCTCGACACCCGGCGGCACGACTTCCACGTCGCGGTGGAGAACTGGACCCACGACTTCAACATCGGCAGTGTCGTCCGCACCGCCAACGCCTTCCTCGCGGGGAAGGTCCACATCGTCGGCAAGCGCCGCTGGAACCGGCGCGGCGCGATGGTCACCGACCGGTACCAGCACATCGTCCACCACCCGGACGTGGCGGCCCTCGCCGCCTGGGCGCGCGCCGAGGAGCTGCCGATCATCGGCATCGACAACCTCCCCGGCGCGGTCCCGCTGGAGACCACCGACCTGCCGCGCCGCTGCGTGCTGCTCTTCGGGCAGGAGGGCCCCGGGCTGACCCAGGAGGCGTGGAAGCACGCCGAGCGGGTCTGCTCCATCGCCCAGTTCGGCTCCACCCGCTCCATCAACGCGGGCGCGGCGGCGGCCATCGCCATGCACGCCTGGATCCGCGCGCACGCCGAGATCGGTTAGCCGCCGCACCCGCGCCCGCCGGGCGCGACACGGACGTGCCGGGAGGCCGGAGGGACGGGAGACGGCGTCAGGCCGGGCGGCGCACCTCCACCATGCGGAAGCGGCTCGCCACGAAGGCGCCGTCGCACAGCGCCGCGTTGGCCGCCGGGTTGCCGCCGGAACCGTGGAAGTCGGAGAACGCCGCGGTCTGGTTGACGTACACCCCGCCCGTGAGGTTCAGCGAGAGCTGGGCGCACTCCTCCAGGCACGCCTCCTCGACCAGCCGCTCCACCTCCGGCGAGGTGGTGTACGCGCCGACCGTCATCGCGCCCTTCTCCCGGACCGTGCGGCGCAGCAGGGCGACCGCGTCGGCGGTGGAGTCCACCGCGACGGCGAAGGACACCGGGCCGAAGCACTCCGACATGCAGACCGGCTCCGAGTCCGGCCGGGCGCCGTCCAGCTTGACGATCACCGGGGTGCGGACCGTGGCGTCGGGGAACTCCGGATGGGGCACCTCGCGGGAGGCGAGGGCTACCTCGCCCAGCTTCGCCGCGCCCTCCAGCCGCTCCCGCACCCCGGGGTTGACGATCGCGCCCAGCAGCGCGGCGGCCCGCTGGTCGTCGCCGAGCAGCTTGTCCACCGCGGACGCCAGGTCGGAGACGACCTCGTCGTAGGACTTGTGGCCCGCGTCGGTGTCGATGCCGCCCCGCGGGATCAGGAGGTTCTGCGGGGTGGTGCACATCTGGCCGCTGTAGAGGGAGAGGGAGAACGCCAGGTTGCCCAGCATGCCCCGGTAGTCGTCGGTGGAGTCGACGACCACCGTGTTGACCCCGGCCTTCTCGGTGAACACCTGGGCCTGGCGGGCGTTGGCCTCCAGCCAGTCCCCGAAGGCCGTCGAGCCGGTGTAGTCGATGATCCGGACCTCGGGGCGGACGGCCAGCTCCCTGGCGATGCCCTCGCCCTCCCGCTCGGCGGCCAGCGCCACCAGGTTCGGGTCGAAACCCGCCCCGGCGAGCGTCTCGCGGGCGGCCCGCACCGTCATGGCGAGCGGCAGGACCGCGCGCGGGTGCGGCTTGACCAGCACCGGGTTGCCCGTGGCCAGGGAGGCGAACAGACCCGGGTAGCCGTTCCAGGTCGGGAAGGTGTTGCAGCCGATCAGCAGCGAGACCCCCCGGGGCACCGGAGTGAACCGCTTGGCCAGGCTCAGCGGCTCCCGCTTGCCCTGCGGCTTCGTCCACTCCGCCGAGGCCGGGACGCGGGTCTGCTCGGCGTAGGCGTACGCCACCGCCTCCAGGCCGCGGTCCTGGGCGTGCGGACCGCCCGCCTGCATCGCCATCAGGTACGCCTGTCCGCTGGTGTGCATCACCGCGTGGGCGAACTCGTGGGTGCGCGCGTTGATCCGGGCCAGGATCTCCAGACACACCGCCGCCCGGACCTCGGGGCCCGCGTCCCGCCAGGCCGGCATCGCGGCGCGCATCGCGGGCAGCAGCACGTCGGCGTCGGCGTGGGGGTACTCGGTGCCCAGCGCCGGGCCGTACGGCGAGACCTCGCCCGCCACCCAGCCGTCCGTGCCGGGCTGGTCCAGGTCGAAGCGGGTGCCGAGCAGCGCGTCGAACGCGGCCTTCCCCTCGGCGGCGCCCAGGGACCCGTGCTCCTCGCCGTAGGCCTTGGGGTGCTCCGGATGGGGGGACCAGTACTCCCTGGTGCGGATCGCCTCCAGCGCCCGGTCCAGTGTGGGGCGGTGCTTCTCCACGAGCTGTGCCGGGACCGCCGGCGGGGCCTGGGTGGGTGCGGTGGCCATCGGGACCAACTCCTCGTCGAGCGGATGTGTCGAGCGGGTGCGTCGAGCGGGTGGACGGACTGCGCGCACGCGGACGGTGCGCGACCGGACGGACAGCTAGATACTGCTACCGAACGATCGGTCGGGCAAGAGGGGCGCGGAACCTGTGGATAACATCGGGGCCATGCCATCCAAGCCGTCAGCCAGGCCGCCCAGGCGCGACACCTACACGCCCGAATCGCTCCTCGCGGTGGCCGTGGAGGTCTTCAACGAGCGCGGTTACGACGGCACGTCCATGGAGCACCTCTCCCGCGCGGCGGGGATCTCCAAGTCGTCCATCTACCACCACGTGCGGAGCAAGGAGGAGCTGCTGCGCCGGGCGATATCCCGCGCGCTCGACGGCCTCTTCGCCGTGCTGGACGAACCGGAGGCGAACGAGGGGCGGGCGATCGACCGGCTGGAGCACGTCACCCGGCGCACCGTCGACGTGCTGACGGCCGAACTGCCCTACGTCACGCTGCTGCTGCGGGTGCGCGGCAACACCCGCACCGAGCGCTGGGCGATGGAGCGGCGGCGCGAGTTCGACCACCGGGTCGCCGAGCTGCTGAAGGCCGCCGTCGCCGAGGGGGACCTCCGCGCCGACCTCGACGCCCGGCTGACGACACGGCTGCTCTTCGGCATGATCAACTCCGTTGTGGAGTGGTACCGGCCCCTGCCCGGCGGGGCCTCCGACGGCGCCCGGGTCGCCGACACGGTGGTACGGCTGGCCTTCGAGGGGCTGCGGAAGCAGTAGGGGCGGCGGAGGGCCGGAAGCGTCCGGCTCACGGCTCCGGTTCGAGGTCGGTCTCCTCGAAGACCAGGAGCGTACGGGTGCTCAGCACCTCCGGGATCGCCTGGATGCGGGTGAGCACCAGTTCCCGCAGCGCCCGGTTGTCGGCGGTGTGCACCAGCAGCAGGACGTCGAAGTCCCCGCTGACCAGCGCGATGTGCGCGGCTCCCGGAAGGGCCTTGAGCTTCTCGCGCACCGTGCGCCAGGAGTTCTGCACGATCTTCAGCGTGATGTAGGCAGAGGCCCCCTGACCGGCGCGTTCGTGGTCCACGCGGGCCGTGAACCCGCGGATCACCCCGTCCTCGACGAGGCGGTTGATCCGGGCGTAGGCGTTCGCCCGCGACACGTGCACCCGCTCGGCCACCGACCGTATCGACGCTCTGCCGTCCAGTTGCAGCATCCGCAGGATGGCCCGGTCGACAGGGTCGAGCGGACGGGCCGCCGGCCGCTGGTCACCCTCCGGTTCCACGGAAGCCATCTGTTCTTCCGACATGGCCCGCCGCCTTCCCTCCATGGACGTCCTGCCGACATCCCACGCGCCGCAGAACCGTTTGTCCACAGGGCCTCCCCACCCGTAGCCAAAATGCGCCGGTGACCGAACAATCGGTAGGGGAGTCCGTCACCCTGCGTGGCTCCGCGTTCGCGATGCCCCCTGACCGGAGGTGCTCGACATGACGGTCCTGGAACAGCCAGGCGCCTACCGACCCGCGCCGCCCCCCGCCTGGCAGCCGCGCACAGACCCCGCGCCGCTGCTGCCGGACCCGGAGCCCTACCGGCTGCTGGGCACCGGGGCCGAGCTGGACCCGGAACTGCTCAGGACGCTCTACGGGCACCTGGTGAGGGGCCGCCGCTACAACCGGCAGGCCACCGCGCTCACCCGGCAGGGCCGGCTCGCCGTCTACCCCTCCTCCACCGGGCAGGAGGCGTGCGAGGTGGCCGCCGCGCTGGTCCTGAAGGAGCACGACTGGCTCTTTCCCAGCTACCGCGACACCCTCGCCGCCGTCGCCCGCGGCATGGACCCGGCCGAGGCGCTCGGCCTGCTCCGCGGCGACTGGCACACCGGCTACGACCCCCACGAGCACCGCGTCGCCCCGCTGTCCACCCCGCTGGCCACCCACCTTCCGCACGCCGTCGGGCTCGCCCACGCCGCCCGCCTCAAGGGCGACGACGTGGTGGCCCTGGCGATGGTCGGCGACGGCGGGACGAGCGAGGGCGACTTCCACGAGGCCCTGAACTTCGCCGCCGTCTGGCGGACGCCGGCCGTCTTCCTCGTCCAGAACAACGGCTTCGCGATCTCCGTGCCCCTCGCCAAGCAGACCGCCGCGCCCTCGCTGGCGCACAAGGCCGTCGGCTACGGCATCCCCGGCCGACTGGTGGACGGCAACGACGCGGCCGCCGTCCACCGGGTCCTCTCCGAGGCCGTCGAGCGCGCCCGCCGCGGGGAGGGACCCACCCTCGTCGAGGCCGTCACCTACCGGCTGGACGCCCACACCAACGCCGACGACGCCACCCGCTACCGCGACGACGCCGAGGTCGAGACCTGGCGCGAACACGACCCCGTGGTGCTGCTGGAACGGGAGATGACCGCCCGCGGCCTGCTCGACGAGGCGGAGCGGGACCGGGTGCACGAGGAGGCCGAGGAGATGGCCGCGCGGCTGCGCGCGCGGATGAACGAGGATCCGGTGCTCGATCCGATGGCCCTCTTCGACCACGTCTACGCGGAGAAGACCGCGCAGCTGAGGGAGCAGGCCGAGCGGCTGCGCGCCGAACTGGCGGCCGAGGAGAGCGCCGAGGAGAACCGGAAGGGGGACGAGCGATGACGACCGCCACCACCGGGACGGGGAAGGACGCCCGGCGGCCCGGGACCCCGGCCGCCCGCAAGCCCGCCACCATGGCCCAGGCGCTCACCCGGGCCCTGCGCGACGCGATGGCCGAGGATCCGTCCGTGCACGTGCTCGGCGAGGACGTCGGCACGCTCGGCGGTGTCTTCCGGATCACCGACGGCCTGACGGCGGAGTTCGGCGAGGACCGCTGCACCGACACCCCGCTGGCCGAGGCGGGCATCCTGGGGACGGCCGTCGGCATGGCGATGTACGGGCTGCGGCCCGTGGTGGAGATGCAGTTCGACGCCTTCGCCTACCCGGCGTTCGAACAGCTCCTCAGCCACGTCGCCAAGATGCGCAACCGCACGCGCGGCGCCCTGCCGCTGCCCATCACGATCCGCGTGCCCTACGGCGGCGGGATCGGCGGCGTGGAGCACCACAGCGACTCCTCCGAGGCCTACTACATGGCCACCCCCGGCCTCCACGTGGTGACCCCGGCGACCGTGGCCGACGCCTACGGGCTGCTGCGGGCCGCCATCGCCTCCGACGACCCGGTGGTCTTCCTGGAGCCCAAGCGGCTGTACTGGTCGAAGGCCGACTGGTCGCCCGAGGCGCCGCAGCCGGTCGCGCCCATCGGCCGCGCCGAGGTCCGCCGCGCGGGGACGTCCGCGACGCTGGTCACCTACGGGCCGTCGGTGCCGGTCTGCCTGGAGGCGGCCGAGGCCGCCCGCGAGGAGGGCTGGGACCTGGAGGTGGTCGACCTGCGCTCCCTGGTGCCCTTCGACGACGAGACGGTCTGCGCGTCGGTGCGGCGCACCGGGCGGGCCGTGGTCGTCCACGAGTCCAGTGCGTTCGGCGGCCCGGGCGGCGAGATCGCCGCCCGGATCACCGAGCGCTGCTTCCATCACCTGGAGGCGCCGGTGCTGCGGGTGGCCGGGTTCGACATCCCCTATCCGCCGCCCATGCTGGAGCGGCACCACCTGCCCGGCGTGGACCGGGTGCTGGACGCCGTCGCCCGGCTCCAGTGGGAGTCGGAGTGGACGGAGCGCCCCGAGGCGTTCGGCGGGGGTGGCCGCTGATGCCCGAGGTGCGCGAGTTCGCCCTGCCCGACCTGGGCGAGGGACTGACCGAGGCCGAGATCGTCCGCTGGCTGGTGTCCGTGGGCGACGTCGTCGCCGTGGACCAGCCCGTCGTGGAGGTCGAGACGGCCAAGGCGATGGTCGAGGTGCCCTGCCCGTACGGCGGTGTGGTCACCGCCAGGTTCGGGGAGGAGGGGGCCGAGGTCCCCGTGGGGGCGCCCCTGATCACGGTGGCCGTCGGCGCGTCCTCCGAGGACCGCGGGGGGGCCCGCGCCGAGGAGCCCGCGGAGTCGGAGGGCTCGGGGAACGTGCTGGTGGGCTACGGGACGGGGGCCCCCGCGGCCCGCCGCCGCCGGGTCCGCCCGGCGCCCCTCGCGGCCTCCCGGCCGGCCTCCCCCGCACCCGCGCCCGCGTCCGCCGTCGCCGCGGCGCCCGCGCCCGCCGACGCCCGGCCGCCCGCCGGCCCCGTCCCCGTGATCTCCCCGCTGGTGCGGCGGCTCGCGCGGGAGCACGGGCTCGACCTGCGCGGAATCACCGGGACCGGCCCGCGGGGGCTGATCCTGCGGGCGGACGTGGAGAGGGTCCTGGCCCGTACGGCCGCTCCCGCCGCCGTCCCCGCCGAGCCCGTACCGGCCGCCCACGCCGTGTCCTCTCCCACCGCCTCCGCCGTGTCCTCTCCCACCGCCTCCGCCGCGGCCGGCGAGCGCGTCCCGCTGCGCGGCCTGCGGGGCGCGATCGCCGAGAAGCTCGCCACCTCCCGGCGCGAGATTCCCGACGCCACCTGCTGGGTGGACGCCGACGCCACCGAACTGCTCGCCGCGCGGCGGGCGATGAACGGCGCCGCAGGACCCAAGATCTCCCTGCTGGCCGTCCTCGCCCGGATCTGCACGGCCGCTCTCGCCCGCTTCCCCGAGCTGAACGCGACCGTGGACACGGCCGCGCGCGAGATCGTCCGGCTGCCCGGCGTGCACCTGGGCTTCGCGGCCCAGACCGAGCGCGGACTGGTGGTCCCCGTCGTCCGCGACGCCCACCGGCGCGACACCACCGGCCTCACCGAGGAGATCGCCCGGCTCACCGAGGCCGCCCGTGCGGGGACGCTGAAACCGGCCGAACTGACCGGCGGCACCTTCACCCTCAACAACTACGGCGTGTTCGGGGTGGACGGCTCGACGCCGATCGTCAACCACCCCGAGGCGGCGATGCTCGGCGTCGGGCGCATCGTCCCCAAGCCGTGGGTGCACGAGGGCGAACTGGCCGTACGCCACGTCGTCCAGCTCTCGCTCACCTTCGACCACCGGGTGTGCGACGGCGGCACGGCGGGCGGCTTCCTGCGGTACGTGGCCGACTGCGTCGAGCATCCGGCCGTGCTGCTGCGCACCCTGTGAGGGCCATACTCGTGGGATGACCCACGCGTACGACGCCGTCGTCATCGCCGGCGGCGCCGCCCGCCGGCTCGGCGGCGCCGACAAACCGGCCCTCACCGTCGGGGGCCGGACACTGCTCGACAGGGTGCTCCACGCCTGCGCCGGCGCGGCGCGGACCGTGGTCGTCGGTCCGCGCCGGCCGACGGCGCGGCCGGTGGACTGGGTGCGCGAGCAGCCGCCCGGCGGCGGGCCGCTGGCCGCGCTCGACGCCGGGCTCCGCCGCGCCGGCAGCGAGACGGTGCTGGTGCTCTCCGCCGACCTGCCCTTCCTGACGCCCGCCACCGTGCGGGCCCTGCTGGACGGCGCGGCCGGCCCGGACGGGAACGGCGGGGGAGGCGGCCCGGACGGGAACGGCGGGGGAGACGGCCCGGACGGGAACGGCGGGGGAGACGGCGCGATCGTCGACGACGGCCGCGACCAGCCCCTTGTGGGCGCCTACCGGACCGAGTCCCTCCGGCGCGAACTGGCTCTCCTCGCCGTCGAGTACGGGGGTCTGGCGGGCCTCCCCCTGAGGCTGCTCACCGCCGGACTGTCGCTGCGCCGCGTCGCCCCCGCCGCCCCCGACGAGGCCCTGGACTGCGACACCTGGGAGGAACTGGCCGCGGCCCGTTCGCGGATCAGGGAGCATGGGCGTGTGCTGAACGAATGGATGACCGCGGCCAGGGCCGAACTGGGCATCGACCTCGACGTCGACACCGCCCTCCTCCTCGATCTCGCGCGGGACGCCGCGCACGGCGTGGCCCGTCCCGCCGCCCCGCTGACGACCTTCCTCGTCGGGTACGCGGCGGCCCGCGCGGGCGGAAGCGCCGAGGACGTCGCCGAAGCGGTCCGGAAGGCCTCCGACCTCGCCCGCCGCTGGGCCGAGGAGGAGGGCCCCGGGACGGCCCCGGAAGGAAGGTAGGGCCGGGATGAGCGGTGACGACCTGGCCGACGCCCTCGCCCTGGCCAACGCCCACCGGGACGGCGCCCCCCGCGCCGGAGCGCCCCGGGGCACCCCCCGCGGCGCCTTCCGCGACGGTCGCGCGCCCGCCGAACCGGCGAGCGGGGAGGACGCGTTCCGCGAGGAGCGCGCGGGGAGGGAGGGGAGCGTACGGCACCTCGCCTGGCCGCGGGCCCGCGCCGCCGCGGCCCGCGCCGGGGCGCGGCGGCGCGCCGAGCCCGTCACCCTGCCCCTGGAGAGCGCCCTCGGCCACCGTCTCGCCGAGCCCCTGACCGCGCTCACCGACCTCCCGGCGTTCGACACCTCCGCCATGGACGGCTGGGCCGTCTCCGGCCCCGGCCCCTGGGAGCTCGCGGACGCGGGCGACGCCCGCGGCGTCCTGGCCGGGCACGGCGCCCCGCCCCCGCTCCCGGACGGCCACGCCGTCCGCATCGCCACCGGCGCCCGCATCCCGCCGGGCACCACCGCCGTGCTGCGTTCCGAGTACGGCGAGGTGCACGACCGCCGGCTGCGCGCCCCCAGGGCGCCCCAGCACGGCGCCGACATCCGGCCGCGCGGCCAGGAGTGCCGCGCCGGCGACCGGCTGCTGCCCGCCGGCGCGCGGATCACCCCGGCCGTGCTCGGCCTCGCCGCCGCGGCCGGCTGGGACGGACTGCCCGTCCTGCGCCGGCCCCGCGCCGAGGTGCTGGTCCTGGGCGACGAGCTGCTGGCCTCCGGCCGTCCCGAGGGGGGCCGGGTGCGCGACGCGCTCGGCCCCATGATCGGCCCCTGGCTGGAGTGCCTGGGCGCCGAGGCCGTGTCCACCCGCAGGCTGGGTGACGACGCCGACGCGCTGCGCGCGGCGCTGGAGGGCACCACCGCCGACCTCGTCGTCACCACCGGGGGCACGGCCTCCGGGCCCGTCGACCACGTCCACCCCGCCCTCCGCGAGCTGGGCGCGACGCTGCTGGTGGACGGGGTGGCCGTGCGTCCCGGCCATCCGATGCTGCTGGCGAGGCTGCCCGCCGGAGCGCACCTCGTCGGGCTGCCGGGCAATCCCCTGGCGGCCGTGTCGGGGCTGCTCACCCTCGCCGAGCCGCTGCTGCGGGCCGTGCCCGGCGCCGGGCCGTCCGGCGGCCCGTCCGGCGCTCCCTCCCCCGGCCCGTCCGGCGACCCGTCCGCGGAGCCGCTCACCGTCCCGCTCGTGGACGAGGTGCACGGGCACCCCCGTGACACGCGGCTGGTCCCCGTCGTGCAGGATGGCCTGGGTGTACGGTCACTGCGCTTCACCGGTCCCGCGATGCTGCGGGGCATCGCCGCGGCCACCGCTCTCGCGGTCGTCCCGCCCGGCGGTGTCCGGCCGGGCACCGGCGTGCGCGTCCTGAGGCTCCCGTGGGCGTGACGTCATGAGGAGAATCCCGCTGGACGAGCTGCAGCACCACGTGCAGCTCCCCGAGCCGGTCGCCGGACCGCTGCGCCAGGTGGTGAAGCGGGTGGTGGCGGCGGCGGTCGTGCTGCTGGCGACGGTGTTCCTGGTTTACCTCGACCGCGAGGAGTACGGGGACAACGCCGACGGCCGGGTCTCGCTCCTGGACTGCTTCTACTACGCCACGGTCACCCTCTCCACCACCGGGTACGGCGACATCACCCCGGTCAGCGACAGTGCCCGCCTGATCAACGTCCTGGTCGTCACCCCCCTGCGCGTCCTGTTCCTGATCATCCTCATCGGCACCACCCTGGAGGTGCTGGCGGAACGGACCCGCGAGCAGTGGCGCCTGGCCCGCTGGAGGTCCGCCTTGCGCGATCACACCGTCATCGTCGGATTCGGCACCAAGGGCCGGTCCGCCGCCGAGACGCTGATCTCGACGGGGATCCCCCGGGACCAGATAGTGATCGTCGACCCGAGCCGGAAGGTCGTCGAGGGCGCCGGGGCGGCCGGGTTCACGGGCGTCGTCGGCGACGCGACCCGCAGCGACGTGCTGCTGCGGGCGGAGGTGCAGCGCGCGGGGCAGGTGATCATCGCCACCCAGCGCGACGACACCGCCGTACTGGTGACGCTCACCGCCCGCCAGCTCAACCGGAACCTGCGGATCGTCGCGGCGGTGCGGGAGGAGGAGAACGCGCCGCTGCTGCGCCAGTCCGGCGCCGACTCCGTGATCACCAGCGCCAGCGCCGCCGGCCGCCTGCTCGGCATGTCGATGCTCAGCCCGAGCGCCGGCGCGGTGATGGAGGACCTGATCCACCAGGGCACGGGACTGAACCTGACCGAGCGCCCGGTCACCAGGGCCGAGGCCGGCCGGTCCCCGCGCGAGTGCAAGGACCTGGTGGTCTCCGTGGTGCGCGGCCACCGGGTGCTGGGGTTCGACGATCCGGAGGCGTCCAGGCTGGAACTCACCGACCGCCTGGTGGTCATCCGGCGGGCCTCGCCCTCGCAGACCGTCGTCCTCCCCAACGATCCGCGGAGGTAGCGTCACCCCATGCACGCGATCACCATCACCGAACCAGGCGGCCCCGACGTCCTCGCCTGGACCCAGGTCGACGATCCCGAGCCCGGTGAGGGCGAGGTGCTGGTGGAGGTGGCGGCGAGCGCCGTCAACCGCGCCGACCTCCTCCAGCGCCAGGGCTTCTACGACCCGCCGCCCGGCGCCTCCCCCCACCCCGGTCTGGAGTGCGCGGGACGGATCGCGGCGCTCGGCCCCGGCGTGGACGGCTGGCGGGTCGGCGACGAGGTGTGCGCGCTGCTGGCCGGCGGCGGGTACGCCGAGAAGGTCGCCGTGCCGCAGGGACAGCTGCTGCCCCTGCCCCAGGGCCCCGACGGCCCCCTCACCCCGGCCGAGGCCGCGGCGCTCCCGGAGGTGGCCTGCACGGTCTGGTCGAACGTCTTCATGACCGCCGGGCTGAAGGCCGGCGAGACGCTGCTGGTCCACGGCGGCGCCAGCGGCATCGGCACCATGGCGATCCAGCTCGCCAAGGCCGCCGGCGCCCGGGTGGCGGTCACCGCCGGCAGCCCGGAGAAACTGCGGCGCTGCGCGGACCTGGACGCGGACGTCCTGATCGACTACCGCGAGCAGGACTTCGTCGAGGAGGTCAGGGAGGCCACGGCCGGGCACGGCGCGGACGTCGTCCTCGACATCATCGGCGGCAAGTACCTGGAGCGGAACGTGGAGGTGCTCGCCACCGGCGGCCGGATCGTGGTCATCGGCCTCCAGGGCGGGCGCCGCGGGGAGCTCCCGCTGGGGAAGCTGCTCGCCAAGCGCGGCACCGTCGCGGCCACCACCCTGCGCGCCCGTCCGGTGCCGGAGAAGGCGGAGATCGTCGCGGCGGTGCGCGAGCACGTCTGGCCGCTGGTCGCCTCCGGCCGCGTCCGCCCCGTCGTGGACCGGACCCTGCCGATGAGTCATGCGTCCGAGGCGCACCGGGTACTCGAACAGAGCGATCACGTGGGCAAGGTCGTTCTCACGGTTTGAGAATCGTTGGCTGTCTGTTGATCCGCCGTTGGTCCGTCCGAGATGCCGGACTCACGCGGTCGTGTGACGCTTGTTACACCACTGGACGATCGGTACGGGAGGGGGCGTAGCGGTGAGAGAGACCGTGATCACCCTGCTGGCCTGCGCGATGGTGCTCCTTCCGGCACACATCGCCCTGGGGGCCCAGCACACGGCGGCCATGGCGGCCGCTCCCGGCAGCGGCCACAGCGCGGTGGAGCCCACCAGAGGCCCCGGAGCGGACCGGAAGCCCACCCCCGCCCCCACGCCCACCGACGACGGCGACCGGCCGGGCGACCGCCCGTCGTTCCCCTCGTGGCCGTCCAGGCCGCCGTGGCCGCCGAACGACCCCGAGCCCACGCCCTCTCCCACCCCGACGTCCACCCCCACCCCGACTCCGGAGCCCTCCTCCGGCGGGCCCTCCGGCGAACCGTCCGGCACCCCGTCGGAGGAGGAGAGCGCCCACCGTGACGTCCCGGCCGGGCTGCGGCAGCCCGGGACGCCCGGGGGGCGGCCGAGCGCGGAGCGGACCCCGCAGGCGTGGACCGAACCGGTCAGCGACCGGAGCACCGGAACCGTCGGCGACCGCGACCGGGCCGGGGAGGACCGGGGGGACGACCCGGGCATCGGCCACCGGGCGGCGGTGCCCGTCACCGGGCAGCTGCTGCCCGTGCTGCCGCTGGGCGCCGGCCTGACCTTCCTCGGCCTGGGCCTGGCGTCCTTCGCCCTGCGGCTGCGCCGCTGAGCCGCCCCGGGCCGGGGCGCCCGGCCGGGGGATCGCCCGGTGGGCGCGGGGGCGGGGGTGCAGAATGGTGTTATGACACAGCCGATGAACGAACGGTCGCACGAGGGCCAGCAGGTACTGGTCGTCGGCCCGGACGGAATGGCCCTCGGAGGCACCGCCCACACGGGCGTCTCCCGCACGGGCGGCGACGGGAGCGCCGACGAGGAGTCGCGCGAGCTTCCCGTGACGGAGATGGTCGAGCAGCCCGCGAAGGTCATGCGGATCGGCAGCATGATCAAGCAGCTCCTGGAGGAGGTCAAGTCCGCTCCCCTGGACGAGGCGAGCCGGGCGCGGCTCAAGGAGATCCACGCCAGTTCCGTCAAGGAGCTGGAGGACGGCCTGGCACCCGAGCTGATCGAGGAGCTGGAGCGGATCTCGCTGCCGTTCACCGACGACGCGGTGCCCTCCGAGGCCGAGCTGCGCATCGCGCAGGCCCAGCTCGTGGGCTGGCTGGAGGGGCTGTTCCACGGCATCCAGACGGCGCTGTTCGCCCAGCAGATGGCGGCGCGCGCCCAGCTGGAGCAGATGCGCCGGGCGCTCCCCGCGGGTGTCATGCCCGAGGACAAGGACGCCGACGGGCGCGGCCACACCCGCTCGGGCCCCTATCTCTGACTGTCTCTGACGTCCCCGGCCGCCTTCGACGCCTTGACGGCCCGGCGGCCGCCCCGCGGCCCGCAGGGACGGAACGGGCCCGGCACGCGGATCGCGTGCCGGGCCCGTCCCGTGTGGTGTGCGCGGTGTCCGGGGCGGCCCGTCAGGCCGGGTTGCCGGTGGAGACCGTCAGGACGATCGAGTCCTTCTTGGGGTCGAAGGCCTCGTAGGCGCTCGGGGACTGTTCGAGGACGGTGTTCTTGCCGTACAGGTTCTCGTCCTCGTACTCGACCTCCTTCAGCACCCAGCCCGCCTCGCGGATGCAGGTCTTCACCGAGTCCAGGTGCTTGTAGGTGAGGTCGGGCATGCTCGTCTTGCCCTTCTCGATGATGCTCTCCGAGGCGTCCGTGCACTTGGCGGGATCGATGGTCTTGGACTTGTCCTCGTCCTTGAAGCCGCCGTCGTCGCCGGTCTCGCCGTCGTCGACGCTCTGGCCGTCCGTGTCGCCGCCCGCGGTGGCCGCGGGCTGCTCCGACGACCGGACGGGGACCGGGGAGTTCCTCGCCTCGGGTTCGTCGCCTCCGCTGTTGACGGTCAGGGCGATGATCAGGGCCGAGACGGCGACGATCGCGGCGACGGCCGAGCCGACGAGCACCGTCGTGTTCCTGCGCCCGCCGGACGAGGGGGCGGGGGACGAGCCGTACGGAGGCGGGGTGGGCGCTCCGCCCTGGTGCCCCTGGTGCCCGTACGGTCCCGGCGCCGGGACCGAGTACGCCGGGGCGGGCGGCGGCGTGGACGGCCCGTAGCCGCCGTGGGCGGCGGGCGCGTAGGGCTGGTACGGCTGCTGCACGCTGCCGTGCGGGGGCGGGGTGCCGGTGGTGTCCACCGGCGGGAAGACCGACTGGGCGACCGCCGCGCCGCTCTGCGCCGTGCCGCCGCCGACGATCAGCGGGGTGGTGTTCGAGGCCAGCACCGAGTTGCGGACGCGTTCGCACTCCTCGCGCATCGCCTCGGCGGTCGGGAACCGCTCGTTGGGGTTCTTCCGCAGCGCCCGGGCGATCAGCGCGTCCACCGCCGGCGGCAGCGACCGGTTGATCGAGGACGGGACGGGCGGCTCCTCCTGGACGTGCGCGTACGCGATGGCCAGCGGCGAGTCGGCGTCGAACGGGAGCCGTCCGGTGAGGAGCTCGAAGAGCATGATGCCCACCGAGTACAGGTCGGAGCGGGCGTCCACGCCGCGCCCCAGGGCCTGCTCGGGGGAGAGGTACTGCGGGGTGCCGACGACCATGCCGGTCTGGGTCATCGAGGTGACGCCGGACTGCATGGCGCGGGCGATGCCGAAGTCCATCACCTTGACCACGCCGCGCCGGTTCAGCATCACGTTGCCCGGCTTGATGTCCCGGTGCACCAGGCCCATCTCGTGGCTGACCTCGAGTGCGGCGAGCACGTCGGCGACGATCTTCAGGCCCTTGTCGCTCGGCATCGCGCCGAACTGCGCCACGTCCTCGTCGAGGACCGAGCGCAGCGGCTTGCCCTCGACGTACTCCATGACGATGTACGGCACCAGCGCGCCGTCGATGTCGTCCTCGCCGGAGTCGAAGACGGAGACGATGTTGGTGTGGGTGAGCTTGGCCACCGACTGGGCCTCGCGGCGGAAGCGCTCGCGGAAGGACGCCTCGCGGCCCAGCTCGGTGTGGAGGGTCTTGACCGCGACCTGCCGGTCGAGCACGGAGTCGTAGGCGAGGTGCACCGAGGCCATGCCGCCCTGTCCGAGCAGGTCCCTCAGCTGGTAGCGTCCGCCGCCGACGGTGCGGCCCTGGTAGCCCCCGGCCTGTGCGCCGTTGTCGCTCATCTGCCTGCTTCCCCCTCGGCGCCGCAGGACTGCCGTTGTGGACCTGCGCGTGTACGGTTGCTCTCTGCGGTGCTCTGGTGTGTTCCGTCGTTCGCCGGCGTCGCCGGGGCCGTCGACCGGGACACCCGACCACCGGCAAGTCTGCCCCAGCGGCCGGACACGTCAAGCCGCTTGCCCGTTCCGTGACACGATGCGCGCATACGCGTCACGCCCGCGCCCCCGGGGCACCGGACATCGTAACTTGCCAGTTCGCGGCCGGACCGGGTTGGATGGTCGGTCACTGCCCACCGCTCTCCGCACCGCCCGCCGCGCCGCTCTCTTCGCTCCGACCGAGGGGTACGGCCCCCGGACCCTGTTAGCGTGCACAAGGAGCAGAGCATACGGACCCGCGTTCACGCGGACCTGATCTACGGCGAGGACTGATGGCACAGACACAAGCCGCCGGAGGGCCTTCGGAGCCCGACGAGACCGCTGGCGGGGTGTCCGGATCGCCCGATTCGTCGGAATTCTGGCCCAGTGGCGGAGTGGTGGGCGACGGACGGTACCGCCTCACCCGCCGCCTCGGCCGAGGCGGCATGGCGGAGGTGTTCGCCGCCGAGGACGTGCGCCTGGGCCGGACCGTGGCCGTCAAGCTGATGCGCTCCGACCTCGCCGAGGACCCGGTGGCCAAGGCGCGCTTCACCCGCGAGGCGCAGTCCGTCGCCGGCCTCAACCACCACGCCGTGGTGGCCGTCTACGACTCCGGCGAGGACGTGGTCGACGGCAACCCCGTGCCGTACATCGTCATGGAGCTGGTCGAGGGCCGCACGATCCGCGATCTGCTCATGAACGCCGAGGCGCCGCCGCCCGAGCAGGCGCTGATCATCGTCTCCGGGGTGCTGGAGGCGCTCGCCTACAGCCACCAGCACGGCATCGTCCACCGGGACATCAAGCCGGCCAACGTCATCATCACCAACAACGGCGCCGTGAAGGTGATGGACTTCGGCATCGCCCGCGCCCTGCACGGCGCCTCCACCACCATGACCCAGACCGGCATGGTGATGGGCACCCCCCAGTACCTCTCCCCCGAGCAGGCCCTGGGCAAGACGGTGGACGCCCGCTCCGACCTGTACGCGACGGGCTGCCTGCTCTACGAGCTCCTCGCGCTGCGCCCGCCGTTCACCGGCGAGACGCCGCTGTCGGTGGTCTACCAGCACGTCCAGGACGAGCCGGTGCCGCCGTCGCGGATCTCCGACTCGGTGCCGCCGGAGCTGGACGGCCTGGTGATGCGCGCCCTGGCCAAGGACCCGGACGACCGCTTCCAGACCGCCGAGGAGATGCGCGGGCTGGTGCAGTACGCCCTCCGCATGCTCCAGGAGCAGGGCGGCCACACCGGCGGCCTGTGGAACACCGGCATGGTCGTCTCCACCGGCGCCACGCCCGCCATGGGCACCCCCGCCGCGTACGGGCAGCAGGGCGGCGACGGCTTCGCCGGCGCGGCGGACGCCACCCGGGTCGGCCCGCCGCTGCTGATGGGCAACCCCGCCGGCGGCTCGTACGACACCGGCGGCGCCTACGACGGCGGGTACGGCGACGACCGCCGGGGCGGCAGCGGCCTGAAGTACGCGCTGATCGCCTTCTTCGCGGTCCTCGCCGTCACCGCGGGCATCTTCTTCGCCGTCAACGGCGACGGGGGAGGCGGGGAGCCCAAGACCCCCGGCAAGAGCTCCAGCGCGCCCGCGGACGAGAAGACGTCCCCGGAGCCGACGGAGGAGGAGCCGAGCGAGGAGCCGACGCTGGAGGACACCGACTCCGGTGGTTCGAGCGGCTGGTCGAACAACGGCGGCACCAGCCAGTGGCCCACCGACCCGCAGCCCAGCACGACGCCCTCGCCGACCGGCGGGCAGCCCACCGACACCGCCGGCGGCGGCTCGAACAGCGGCACCGGCGACGGCGGCCAGGACGGCGACCCCGACGCCGGCGGCCAGAACGGCGCTCCCGACACCGGCGGCCAGAACGGTGACCCCGGCGGCGGCAACCCGGCGGGCGGTGCCGACCAGGGCGCCGCCGAGGGGAACGCGACCGGCGCCAACGACCCGGTCGGCGTCGCCGGCGGCTGATCCCGGCACCCCCCAATACCACGGCCCGGCCACGGTTTCACACCGTGACCGGGCCGTCGCCCGTGGTGACCTACGATGCGACGCGTGCAGTCCAGTGATCTCCCCGGTACCACCCTCACCACGCTGGTGCGCCGCTACGGCGCCGGGGAGCCGCTCTCCTGCGAACCGGTGGCCCAGGGACTGCTGAACCGGGGCTACCGGCTGTCCACCACCCGCGGCCGGTTCTTCCTCAAGCACCACCTCGACGACGACCCCGGCGCCCCGGACCGCATCGAGCACCAGCACCGCGTCACCGCCCGCCTCGGCGACCTGGGCCTGCCGGTCGTCCCGCCCGTCCAGGACGCCTCCGGACGGACCGTCGCCGTCGTGGAGGGCCGCTGCTACGCCCTGCACCCGTGGGTGGACGGCCGGCACCGCGACGGCGGCGAGCTCTCCCGGGCCCAGTCCCGCCGGCTGGGGGCGCTGCTCGGCCTGGTGCACGTCGGGCTGGACCGGGTCGTGCCCGTGCCCGGGACCGAGCGCACCGCCCACGCCAGCGCCGACCCCGAGGAGACCTTCGTCCTCATAGAGGAACTGCTCGCCCGCATCCGCGCCCGCCGCCGGCGCGACTGCTTCGACGAGCTGGCCGAGCACCGGCTCCGCGAGCGCCGCGACCTGCTGCGCCGCCACGCCCACCGCCGTCCGCCCGCCGGGGCCGAGCCGGTGGCGGGGTGGGTGCACGGCGACTTCCACCCCCTGAACCTGCTCTACCGGGACCGGGAGCCCTGGGAGCCCGTGGCGATCGTGGACTGGGACCGGCTCGCCGTCCAGCCGCGCGCCGAGGAGGCCGTACGGGCCGCGGCGATCTTCTTCCTGCGGCCCGGAGGGGCCCTGGACCTGGTGAAGATCCGCGCCTACGCCCGCGCCTACCGCGCGGCCACCGGGGCCGCCGCGGACGAGATGGCCGCGGCCGTGCACCGGGTGTGGTGGGAGCGGCTCAACGACTTCTGGATGCTGCGCTGGCGCTACCAGCTCCGCGACCGCCGCACCGACCCGCAGTTCCCGGCGGCCGCCGCGCTGGTGGTGTGGTGGACCGACCGCTACGAAGCGGTCCGCGACGCCTTCTGCGCGTAGACGTCCGGGAATCCTCCGCTTCTTCCCCTCCGTGGGCTTCCGTTCCCCCGCGCCCCCTTCGCCCGTCTCACATGCCGATCCACCACCAACCGGGCGTCACTCCTGCACGGCTCTTCCCGTGTCTCCTCCGCCGGGATACCGTGCCCCTGTCCCGGCGCTCGCGAGGCTGTGACCAGTAATCTTCCAGGCTTCCGCGATTTACTTGGAGATCCAAGGAAAATTGCAGGTCAAAGGCCCTTCGCGCTCACGCGGAGGTACTGGGTAACGTGCTGACTGCGGGCCGTCGAACGGGACACCTGTCACCGCTCGGTTCCGTCCGCGCCGCACCCAACCCCGTGGGCCGTACGGAATCGGGCGAGCCTCTCCCCACCACCGGTGGGGAAACCCCAGGCTCCCCGGCGACCCCGGGGGCCGGACAGACGGAGGAGCACACGTGACCGTGGAGAGCACTGCCGCGCGCAGCAAGCCGCGCCGCAGCAGCGGAAAGCGCACCACGACGAGCGGCGCCAGGAAGCGCCCGCAGTCGGCGGCCGCGCGCCCCGAGCTCGTACAACTGCTGACGCCCGAGGGCGAGCGGGTCGAGCACCCGGACTACTCGCTGGACCTGACCGCGGACGAGCTGCGCGGCCTGTACCGCGACATGGTCCTCACCCGGCGCTTCGACGCCGAGGCCACCGCGCTCCAGCGCCAGGGCGAGCTGGGGCTGTGGGCGTCGCTGCTGGGCCAGGAGGCGGCCCAGATCGGCTCCGGGCGGGCGCTGCGGGACGACGACTACGTCTTCCCCACCTACCGCGAGCACGGTGTGGCCTGGTGCCGCGGGGTGGACCCGACCAACCTGCTAGGGATGTTCCGCGGCGTGAACAACGGCGGCTGGGACCCCACGAGCAACAACTTCCACCTCTACACCATCGTCATCGGCTCCCAGGCGCTGCACGCCACCGGCTACGCGATGGGCGTCGCCAAGGACGGCGCGGACAGCGCGGTGATCGCCTACTTCGGTGACGGCGCGTCCAGCCAGGGCGACGTGGCCGAGGCGTTCACCTTCTCCGCGGTCTACAACGCGCCGGTCGTGTTCTTCTGCCAGAACAACCAGTGGGCGATCTCCGAGCCCACCGAGCGCCAGTCCCGCGTGCCGATCTACCAGCGCGCCGCCGGCTTCGGCTTCCCCGGCGTCCGGGTGGACGGCAACGACGTGCTGGCCGTGCTGGCCGTGACCCGGGCCGCACTGGAGCACGCCCGCTCCGGCCAGGGGCCGATGCTGGTCGAGGCGTTCACCTACCGGATGGGCGCCCACACCACCTCCGACGACCCCAGCCGCTACCGCAAGGACGCCGAGCGCGAGGAGTGGGAGGCCAAGGACCCCATCCTGCGGATGCGCACCTACCTGGAGAAGGAGGGCCTGATCGACGAGGCCTGGCTCTCCGGGCTGGACGAGGAGAGCGACGCGCTGGCCCAGCGGGTCCGCGAGGCCATCCGGACCATGCCGGACCCGGACACCATGGCCATCTTCGAGAACGTCTACGCCGACGGGCACGCGCTGGTGGACGAGGAGCGCGCCCAGTTCGCCGAGTACCTGGCGTCCTTCGCCGACGAGGAGGGCCGCTGAGATGGCCGCGACCAAGACCACCCTGCCCATGGCCAAGGCGCTCAACGAGTCGCTGCGCAAGGCCCTGGAGACCGACCCCAAGGTCCTGATCATGGGCGAGGACGTCGGCAAGCTCGGCGGCGTCTTCCGCATCACCGACGGACTGCAGAAGGACTTCGGCGAGGGCCGGGTCATCGACACCCCGCTGGCCGAGTCCGGCATCGTCGGCACCGCGATCGGCATGGCCCTGCGCGGCTACCGGCCGGTGGTGGAGATCCAGTTCGACGGGTTCGTCTTCCCCGCCTACGACCAGATCGTCACCCAGCTCGCCAAGATGCACGCCCGCGCGCTGGGCAAGGTCAAGCTGCCGGTCGTCGTCCGCATCCCCTACGGCGGCGGCATCGGCGCGGTGGAGCACCACAGCGAGTCGCCCGAGGCGCTGTTCGCGCACGTGGCCGGCCTGAAGTGCGTCTCGCCGTCCAACCCCTCGGACGCCTACTGGATGCTCCAGCAGGCCATTCAGTCCGACGACCCGGTGATCTTCTTCGAGCCCAAGCGGCGCTACTGGGACAAGGGCGAGGTCGACACCGAGGCCATCCCCGGCCCGCTGCACAAGGCCGTCGTCGCCCGGCCGGGCACCGACCTGACGCTGGTGGCGTACGGCCCGATGGTGAAGACCTGCCTGGAGGCGGCCGCCGCGGCCGAGGAGGAGGGCAAGTCGCTGGAGGTCGTGGACCTGCGGTCGATCTCCCCGCTCGACTTCGACACCGTCCAGGAGTCGGTGGAGCGGACCGGGCGGCTGGTGGTGGTGCACGAGGCGCCGGTGTTCTTCGGCTCGGGCGCCGAGCTGGCCGCCCGGATCACCGAGCGGTGCTTCTACCACCTGGAGGCGCCGGTGCTGCGGGTCGGCGGATTCCACGCCCCGTACCCCCCGGCCAGGCTGGAGGAGGAGTACCTGCCCAATCTGGACCGGGTGCTCGAAGCGGTCGACCGTGCGCTGGCGTACTGAGAACAGGGCTGAGGAGAGTCGTGACGATGACTGATACGGCTGCCGCCGGGGCCGCGGCCCAGCGCATCCGCGAGTTCAGGATGCCGGACGTGGGCGAGGGCCTGACCGAGGCCGAGATCCTCAAGTGGTACGTCCAGCCCGGGGACTCGGTGACGGACGGCCAGGTGGTGTGCGAGGTCGAGACGGCCAAGGCCGCCGTCGAGCTGCCGATCCCGTTCACCGGTGTGGTCCACGAACTGCGCTTCGACGAGGGCGCCACCGTGGACGTCGGCACACCGATCATCACGGTGGACACCGACCCCTCGGCCGGCCCGGAGACCGCGCCCGCCGCGCCGGCGCCCGCCGCCGCGCCCGCGCCGTCCGCCGGGGACGCCGGGGCGGGGAACGGACCCGGCGAGAACAAGCGCCAGCCGGTGCTGGTGGGCTACGGGGTCGCCACCGGGTCGACGAAGCGGCGCCCGCGCAAGCAGCCCGCCGCGCAGGCGCAGGCCGCGCAGTCCGCCGTCCAGGCGGAGCTGAACGGCACCCCCACGCCCGTCGCCGAGGCGCCCGCGGTGCCGGTCGCCGACGAGCCGTCCGCGGCGCGTCCGCTGGCCAAGCCGCCGGTGCGCAAGCTCGCCAGGGACCTGGGCATCGACCTGGCCACGGTCGTGCCCACCGGCGAGGGCGGGATCATCACCCGCGAGGACGTACGCGCCGCCGCCGCGGCGGCCGCCCCTGCCGAGGCCCCCCGGGCCCCGGAGGCCCCGGCGGCCCCCCTGCCCGCGGCGTCCGCCCAGGCCGTGACGGCCCCGGCCGTTCCGTCCGGGGAGCGCGAGCGGCGGGTGCCGATCAAGGGCGTGCGCAAGGCGACGGCCCAGGCGATGGTCTCCAGCGCCTTCACCGCGCCGCACGTCACGGAGTTCGTCACCGTCGACGTCACCCGCACGATGAAGCTGGTCCGGGAGCTCAAGCAGGACCCGGACCTGGCGGGCCTGCGGGTGAACCCGCTGCTGCTGGTGGCCAGGGCGTTCCTGACCGCGATCCGCCGCAACCCGGAGATCAACGCCTCCTGGGACGAGGAGCGGCAGGAGATCGTCTACAAGGAGTACGTGAACCTGGGCATCGCCGCGGCCACCCCGCGCGGCCTGATCGTGCCGAACATCAAGGACGCGCACGCCAAGACCCTGCCGGAGCTGGCCAGGGCGCTGGGCGAGCTGGTGGCCACCGCCCGCGAGGGGAGGACGTCCCCGGCGGACATGTCCGGCGGCACGGTGACCATCACCAACGTGGGCGTCTTCGGCGTCGACACCGGCACCCCGATACTCAACCCCGGGGAGTCGGCGATCCTGGCCTTCGGCCAGGTCAGGCTCCAGCCGTGGGTCCACAAGGGCAAGGTCAAGCCGCGCCAGGTCACCACCCTGGCCCTCTCCTTCGACCACCGCCTGGTCGACGGCGAGCTGGGTTCGAAGGTGCTGGCCGACACCGCGGCCGTCCTGGAGAACCCCAGGCGCCTGATCACCTGGAACTGATCCGGCCCGGACCGTCCCGTGGGGCCCGGCGCACACCGTGCGCCGGGCCCCACGGCGTCCCCGGGCCCGGGGACGCCGTCGTTCCGGGGCGCGCCGGCCCCGGGCGTCCCGCATGACGGACGGAGGGACGGGGACGCATACCTGTTGTATCTATGATGTGCGCATGTCTTCCGCGCCGTCCGCCCTCAAGCCGCCGCCCGCCGCCGAGCGCGTCTACACGCACGTCAAGCAGGCCGTCCTGGACCGCCGCTACGAGGGCGGCTCCCTCCTCACCGAGGGCGGGCTGGCCGAGGAGGTCGGGGTCTCCCGCACCCCCGTGCGCGAGGCGCTGCTGCGGCTGGAGGCCGAGGGGCTGCTGCGGCTCTACCCGAAGAAGGGCGCGCTCGTCCTGCCCGTCTCCGCACAGGAGATCGTCGACGTCGTGGAGACCCGGCTGCTGGTCGAGGAGCACGCCGTCCGCAAGGTCCTCCCCGCCCCGGGCGAGCTGCTCGACCGGCTCGCCGGCCTCCTGGAGCGGCAGCGGCGGCAGGCCGAGACCGGGGACCTGGCCGCGATGGCCGCCACCGACCGCAGCTTCCACGCCGCCATCGTCGAGGCGGCCGGGAACCAGATCCTGGCCCGCCTCTACGACCAGCTCCGCGACCGCCAGCTGCGGATGGGCGTCGCCGTGATGCACTCCCACCCCGACCGGATCGCCAAGAACATCACCGAGCACTCCGAGATCCACCGCGCCCTGTGCAGCGGCGACGCCGAGGCGGTCGCCGAGGCGGTGCGCGGCCACGTGGGCTCCGTACGGCACCTGCTGCGCGGTGAGGTCCGGTGAGCCGGAGGAAGGGGAGGGACGCCGCGCGCCGCACCGGACCCGAGGCCCTGCTGGGCGGCCCCAGAGCCGTCTTCGTCTGGGGGATCGGGGTCGCCGTCTACTTCACGGCCATCACCTACCGCACCAGCCTGGGCGTCGCGGGCATCGACGCGGCCGACCGCTTCGGCATCAACGCCTCCGCGCTGTCGACCTTCTCGATCCTCCAGCTCCTGGTCTACGCCGGGATGCAGATACCCGTCGGCCTGCTGGTGGACCGCTGGGGCACCAGGAAGGTCCTCACCCTGGGCGTCGTGCTCTTCACCACCGGCCAGTTCGCCTTCGCGCTGTCCGGCTCGTACGCCGTGGCGCTCCTCGCCCGCGCCCTGCTCGGCTGCGGCGACGCGATGACGTTCATCAGCGTGCTGCGGCTGGGTTCGCGCTGGTTCCCGCCCCGCTACGGCCCGCTGATCGCGCAGGGCGCGGCGCTGTTCGGCATGGCCGGCAACCTGGTGACCACCCTGGTGCTGTCCCGGGTGCTGGCCTCCTTCGGCTGGACGCCCACCTTCGCGGGCAGTTCCCTGCTCGGCGTCGTGGTGCTGGTGCTGGTCCTGCTCTTCCTGAAGGACGGGCCGGAGGGCCCGGAAGCGGAGCCACGGCCCGAGCCCGCCGCCCGTGCCGGCGGGTACGTGCGCCGCCAGATCGCCGCCGCCTGGCGGGAGCCGGGCACCCGGCTGGGCCTGTGGGTGCACTTCACCACCCAGTTCCCGGGCATGGTCTTCCTGCTGCTGTGGGGGCTTCCGTTCCTGGTCGAGGCGCAGGGCCGCTCCCGGGCCGAGGCCGGCACCCTGCTGACCGTGGTGGTCCTGTCCAACATGGTGATCGGCCTGGTCTACGGCCAGGTCATCGCCCGGCACGGGGGAGCGAGGGGGCCGCTGGCGCTGGGCACGGTGGCGGCCACCGCGGCCGTCTGGGCGATGGCGGTCCTCTGGCCGGGACACGCGCCGATGTGGGCGCTGGTGGTGATGTGCGTGGTGCTCGGGTCCTGCGGGCCGGGCTCGATGATCGGCTTCGACTTCGCGCGCCCCGCCAACCCGCCCGAGCGGCAGGGCACCGCGTCGGGCATCGTCAACGTCGGGGGCTTCACCGCCTCCATCACCACGCTGCTGGCCGTGGGCGTCCTGCTGGACGCGACCGGCGGCGACTACCGGATCGCGTTCGCGTCCGTCTTCGTCCTCCAGGCGGTGGGCACCGTCCAGATCCTCCGGCTGCGCGGCAGGGCGCACCGCCGCGAGCGCGAGCGGGTGGTGGCCAGCCGCGTCGAGACGGTGCACGTGCCGGTCTGACGCCCCGCGTCCCCTTCACGCCGGGGCGTGACGGGGACCGGGGCACGCCGGGCTCGGGGCGTGACGGGCTCAGGGCGTGACGGCGAAGTGGGCGAGGATGGCGTCCGCGAGCTCCTGGTCGCCCTCGATCTTGAGGTTGTCGCGCACCGCCGAGGGCCGCACCCGCCCGCAGGCCAGCCGCACATAGGTCTCCCAGTCCATCGCCAGGGTGACCGCCGGCCCCAGCGAGACGCTGCCGTCCACCGTGCCCCGCCCCTCGGCGTCCACGCGGACGGTCCGCATGAACTCCACCGGCCCGCTCACGTCGACGACGACCGCCGTGTTCGGCGGCGCCCCGGCGTCCTTGGCGACCACCTTCGGCAGCCTCTCCAGCAGCACGTCGCGGGCGACGTGCGCGCCGGGGGAGTCCAGGTTGCCGGGCTTGCCCAGGGCCCGCCGCAGATCCTGCTCGTGCACCCACACGTCGAACGCCCGCAGCCGCAGTGCCTGCTCCAGGGGCATCTCCCGGCCGAGCGGGGTCATCACCATCGTCGAGGGATCGCGCTTCTCGTTCCGCAGCTGGCGCGACCGGCGGATGATCGTGTACTCCAGCTCGCTGGTCATCTCCGGCGCCGTGTGGCAGCGCCGGACGTCCACCTGGACCTCCAGACGGCGGCTGAGCTCGTCCCGCACGTGGAACAGGTCGCGCGGCAGCGTGTGGATCGGCCGGGGATCGCCCAGCATCTCGCACTCCGAACCGATGACGTGGGAGACGACATCGCGGATCGACCACCCCGGACAGTCGGTCGCGCGGTTCCACTCGCCCTCGACCAGCGGGGAGACCAGCTCGGATATCGCCTCGACGGAGTGGGCCCAGGCGTCGGCATAGGGCTGAAGGCTTGGGTGGTCGATCAACGGGACCCCTCGGATACGTGCCGAATACGTGTGGATGCTGTGGGTTCGCGGTTCGGGTGCTCTCAAGTTACGCTGCGCACGGGCAGCCCGACAGACCTTCGTATGACGATCGTAGGCTGCTTTCGAGCAGCGTTTGACCCCCTCGAAACCATGGACGGTGGTACGGTGCGCGCCTCCCTCATCCAGATCGGCGTGGATCAGGACGAACCAGTCGAAGCGCGCCGTGCGCGGGCCGCGTCCCTCGTCAGGGAGCAGGCCGCCGCCGACCTCGTCGTCCTGCCGGAACTGTGGACGGTGGGCGCCTTCGCCTTCGACTCCTTCACGGCGGCGGCGGAGCCGGTGCGCGGCCCCGGGGCGAGGACGGCCGAGGCGATGTCCGAGGCGGCCCGCGAGGCGCGCGTCTGGCTCCACGCCGGGTCCGTGGTCGAGCGCGCCACCGGGGAGTCCGGGGAGGCGGTGTACTACAACACCGCGCTGGTCTTCTCCCCCGACGGCGAACTGGCCGCCACGTACCGCAAGATCCACCGCTTCGGATTCGACCGGGGCGAGGCCACCCTGATGTCCGCCGGCGCCGAACCGGTCGCCGTCCCCCTGCCGGACACCACGCTAGGCCTGGCCACCTGCTACGACCTCCGATTCCCGGAGCTGTTCCGCGCCCTGACGGACGCGGGCGCGCAGACCCTCGTCGTCTCCGCGGGCTGGCCCGAGCGCCGCGCCGCCCACTGGTCCCTGCTGGTCCGCGCCCGTGCCGTGGAGAACCAGGCGTACGTCCTGGCCTGCGGTACGGCGGGCGCCCACGCGGGCGTCCCCCAGGCGGGCCGGAGCGTGATCGTCGATCCCTGGGGCGAGACGCTGGCCGAGGCGGAGGACGCGGAGGAGCAGGTGGTCGCCGCCGACCTGGACCCGGCGTACGTCGCCAAGGTCCGCGCGGACTTCCCCGTCCTGCGGGACCGTGTGCTGCGCTGAGCAGGGAACGCCGGGCGGCGCTGAGTAGCCGTACTCATGCGGTCCCGCCCGGCCCGCGCCACGCTGTGACCATGACCACGCCACCGGTGCAGCGGCCCATGACGGCCGCCTTCTACGTCCAGTCCGTGCTCTCCTTCGGGCTCTCCCTGCTGGCGGTGGGCCTCGGTGTCGCGTACCTGCCCCTGGGGCCGTGGGAGCGGGGCTTCCTGGCGCTCGGGGTCCTGTTCCTGGTCTCCTCCTCCTTCAACCTGGCCAAGTGCGTCCGGGACCGGCAGGAGATGCAGGAGGTCACCAGCCGGGTGGACAAGGCCCGCATCGACAAGCTGATCAGCGAGCACGACCCGTTCGACGCCAAGAACCTCTGAGAACCCCCGGGCCGCCGCCGCGCGTCACACCGGCCGGAGCGGCGGAAAGGCGGCACATGGCACGGGTACGGCGGGCACGCGCGGCCCTGCGGCGGTGGTGGGGCGAGGACGCGCGGGGCCGGACCGCCCGGACGCGGGGCCGGGCGGTCGCCGCGCTCGCCGCGGCGACCGCGGCCCTCATGGCGCTGCACTCCCTCGTCCCCGGTGCCCTGGGACTGGGCAGCCTGCTGGAGACCTTCCTGCCGTGGACGGGCCTGGCCGTCCCCGTCCTGCTGCTCCTGGCGCTGCTGCGCCGCTCGGCGCTCGCCCTGGCGGTGCTTCCGCTGCCCGCCGCCGTCTGGCTCGCCCTCTTCCACGGCGCCCTGGCGGGCGGCGCCCCGGCCCCGGCGCCCGGCACGGGGAGCCTCACCGTCGTCCAGCACAACATCGGCGACGCGAACCCCTCTCCGCGAGCCGCCGCCCGCGCCCTGGCCGAGGCCGGACCCGACCTCGTGGCCCTGGAGGAAGTGGTTCCCGCCACCCGGCCGGCCTATGAGGCGGAGCTGTCGCCCCGCCTCCCCCACCACGCGGTGGTGGGCACCGTGGGCCTGTGGTCGCGGTACCCGCTGACGGACGTCCGCCCGCTGGACGTCCGTCCCCCGGGTCTCGGACCCGACTGGAACCGGGGCCTGCGCGCCACCGCCCGCACCCCGTACGGGCCGGTCGCCGTCCACGTAGTCCACCTGCCCTCCGTCCGCCTCCGCGCGACCGGTTTCGACACCGCGCGGCGGGACGAGAGCGCGGAGCTGCTGGGCGCGGCCCTGGAGTCGGAGGAGCTGCCCCGGGTGCTCGTGCTGGGCGACCTCAACGCCACCCTGGACGACCGCGGCCTCGACCCCGTCCTGGAGCGGCTGGGCCCGCCGGACGCGGGCGCCGCGGACGGCTTCGCCTTCAGCTGGCCCGCTTCCTTCCCCGTCGCCCGCATCGACCACGTCCTGGCCCGCGGCGCGGCGGTCACCGGCCTGCGCACCCTGCCCGCCACGGGCAGCGACCATCTCCCGGTGGCGGCCCGCGTCACGTTTCCGTCCTGACGCGGGTTTCCGCCCTGGCGCAGCGGACCGGGGCCGGTCGGTGGCCTCCCCGGTTCCCGACGCGAGGGCCCGTTCCGGGCCGCGGGGTCCGGGGTGGACGCCGTGCTCCTCGCCGCAGCCGAGGCGGCTGCGCCTGCCTGCGGTAGGCGTGGTTGTCGAGGTGGTGGGACGGCATGTCCTCCCTCGCCTCCGGCCGATCACCGGCCGGTGGGGCGCGGCCGGACACGCCGCCACGGACCCACGGACCGTGGCGGGAGGTTTCGGACCCGCCGGCACCGCCGACCGGTCCCGGCTCGCGGCGATCAGGACCGCGGACGCCGCGGGATTCGGGCGGCGGTGTCGGTCTCCCCTGAAAGGATGCATTCGCTGCACATCGCGACTACGACACAAGGTGGTTGATTCCATGAGAACGACTCGCGCGACCCTCGCCGTGGCCGTCGGAGCCCTCGTCCCGACCCTGCTGTTCTCCACCCCGTCCTTCGCCGACACCGCGCAGCCGCCGGCCGCCCCCGCGGCATCGGAGACGGGCTCTCCCTATGACGGGATGGACGTGCACGACCTGCGCATCGAGATCCTCCGCATCCTGGCCGATCCCGACAGCGGCAGGCGTGTGACCGAGGAGGTCAACGAGCTCCTCGACAACGGCACCGCGGAGGAGATGCGCGCCTGGCTCGAGACCGGCTACCCGCTCGCCCAGGCCGAGGACGACAGGGTCGCCATCGCCAGGCTCCTGGCCGATCCCGACAGCGGCAGGCGTGTGATCAAGGAGGTCAACGAGCTCCTCGACAACGGCACCGCGGAGGAGATACGCGCCTGGCTCGAGACCGGCTACCGCCTCGCCCAGGCCGAGGATGACAGGGTCGCCATCGCCAGGCTCCTGGCCGACCGCACCATCAGCGACGCCCTGCGCGAGGCGGCGAACGCGGCCCTGGACGACGGCACCCCGGAAGTGCTGCGTCACTTCCTCGAGGTCGGCCGGTACGAGGTCGACGGCTAGGACCTGCCGTCCGGACCGGGGCTCGGGACCAGGCGTGATCCGGACCGCCCGTCCTGGGCCCGTCTCCGGAGCGGGCCTGTCCGGAGCAGGAGCGGGCTCGGGGGCCGCCGCCTCGTGGGAGGCGGCGGCCCCCGTCCGCCGTGGGCGGGGGCCGCCCGGAGGCCGTTCCTCCACGGGTCGGCGGCTCCGCCGCCGGCGCTTCGACCACCGCGCCCGCAGCCGCCGCCGGGCGCGGTGGCACGATGGACGGATGGCGAAACGCGTACGTGTGCGGGCTCCCGAGCTGGTCGGGGCAGGCGGCTGGCTCAACACCGGCGGCAAGGACCTGTCCCTGGCGGACCTCCGGGGCCGCATCGTGATCCTGGACTTCTGGACCTTCTGCTGCATCAACTGCCTGCACGTCATCGACGAACTGCGGGAGCTGGAGGAGGCGCACCGCGACACGGTGGTGGTGATCGGCGTCCACTCGCCGAAGTTCGTCCACGAGGCCGACCACGCGGCCGTCGTCGACGCCGTCGAGCGCTACGAGGTGCACCACCCCGTCCTGGACGATCCGGAGCTGGCCACCTGGAAGCAGTACGCGGTGCGGGCCTGGCCCACGCTCGTCGTGATCGACCCCGAGGGGTACGTCGTCGCCCAGCACGCGGGCGAGGGACACGTCCACGCCATCGCCAGGCTGGTGGAGGAGCTGGAGGCCGAGCACGCCGCCAAGGGCACCCTGCGGCGCGGCGACGGCCCCTACGTCCCGCCGGAGCCGGAGCCGACCGACCTGCGCTTCCCCGGCAAGGCGATCACCCTGCCCTCCGGGAACCTGCTGGTCAGCGACACCACCCGGCACCAGCTCGTGGAGCTGGAGCCGGACGGCGAGACGGTGGTGCGGCGCATCGGCGACGGGGAACGGGGCCTGGCGGACGGGCCGGCGGAGAAGGCCCGGTTCAGCGAGCCGCAGGGACTGGCGCTGCTGCCCGACGGCGGCGTGGCCGTCGCCGACACCGTCAACCACGCGCTGCGCCGCTACGACCCGGACACCGGAGAGGTGACCACCCTCGCCGGCACCGGCGCCCAGTGGTGGCAGGGCTCGCCCGCCTCCGGCCCGGCGCGCGAGGTGGACCTCTCCTCGCCGTGGGACGTGGCCTGGTGGGCGGACCGGCTGTGGATCGCCATGGCCGGCATCCACCAGCTGTGGACGTACGACCCGGCCGCGGGGACCGTGGCCGTGGCGGCGGGCACCACCAACGAGGGCCTGGTGGACGGCCCGGCGGACCAGGCGTGGTTCGCGCAGCCGTCCGGGCTGGCGGCGGACGGCGAGAGGCTGTGGGTCGCCGACTCCGAGACCTCGGCCCTGCGGTGGGTCGAGCGCGACGGGGACGGCGACGGGACGGGCTTCGCCGTCCGCACGGCCGTCGGCACCGGGCTGTTCGACTTCGGCCACCGCGACGGGGACGCCGGCCAGGCGCTGTTCCAGCACCCGCTGGGCGTCACCGTCCTGCCCGACGGCTCGGTGGCGGTGTGCGACACCTACAACCACGCGCTGCGCCGCTACGACCCGGCCGCCGGCGAGGTCACCACGCTCGCCACGGACCTGCGCGAGCCGTCCGACGCGGTCGTCGCCGGCGACGACATCCTGGTCGTGGAGTCCGCCCGCCACCGGCTGACCCGGCTGCGGCTGCCGGAGGAGGCCGTCCGGGTCGAGTCGGTGGCCCACCGCACGCGGCGCGAGGCGACCGAGGTGGCGCCGGGGAGGCTGAGGCTGGACGTGGTCTTCCAGGCCCCGCCCGGGCAGAAGCTCGACGAGCGCTACGGTCCCTCGACCCGCCTGCTGGTCAGCTCCACCCCGCCGGAGCTGCTGGCGGACGGCGCGGGCCAGGGCACCGACCTGGTCCGGGAGCTGACGCTCTCCGACGGTGTCGCCGAGGGGGTGCTCCACGTCTCGGCGATGGCCGCGTCCTGTGACGACGCCCCGGACATCGAGTACCCGGCCTGCCACGTCCACCAGCAGGACTGGGGCGTCCCGGTGCGCGTCACCCCCGGCGGGGTCTCCCGGCTGCCGCTGGTCCTGGCGGGGATGGACGACGGGGAGGAGCGGGAGACGGACCGGGCGGAGTGACGCCGGCGGGGGCCGGGGAGCGTCCGGAGACGGTCCCCGCCCCCGCCGGTCCGGGGCCGTACCGGTGTGCGCGTCCCCCGGCTCCCCGGGACCGCCGGTGCGCACGTGCCCGGCGGGTGGACGGTGTCGCGGCCCGGTCGCCCTCTCGGCGACCGGGCCGCTGTGTGTTCGACATCCCACCCGCGAGGGGGGAGCTCACGGCGCGTCAGGCGCGCCACTCGTGGCGGTGGGTCTCCTCGATCACGGGGGCCGCCGGGCTCGGCGCCTGCACGCGGCGGCGCTTGAAGATGCTGACGTACGACGCCAGCCCGATGAAGCCGACCGCCATCAGGATGAGGCCGACCAGGTCGAGGTTGACCCCGGAGATGTCCCAGTCCACCGCGAAGGCCAGGATCGCGCCCACCGCGATCAGCACGATGGTCAGTGCCATGCCCATGGATAACCGCCTCCGTCCGGCTGGTTGAGGGCCTGTCAACCAGCCGGGTACCCCGGGACGGCGCGGACATTCGGGGCGTCCCGGGACGCGGTGGACCGGACTCCCCGTCAGGAGGCCGGTGGAGGCGGGTTCCTCAGCCCTCCAGGAAGGCGACCAGGGTGTTCGCCAGCAGGTGGGGGTCGTCGGCGCCGCACAGCTCCCGCGCGGAGTGCATCGACAGGATCGCCACGCCGATGTCCACGGTGGTGATGCCGTGCCGGGCGGCGGTGATCGGGCCGATCGTCGTGCCGCAGGGCACGGCGTTGTTGGAGACGAACGACTGCCACGGCACCCCGGCCCGCTCGCAGGCCGCGGCGAAGACCGCGCGCCCGGTGCCGTCGGTGGCGTAGCGCTGGTTGACGTTCACCTTCAGGATGGGGCCGCCGTTGGGCATCGGGTGGTGGCCCGGGTCGTGGCGCTCGGGGTAGTTGGGGTGGACGGCGTGGCCGGTGTCCGAGGACAGGCAGACGGTGCCCGCGTACGCCCGCGCGCGGTCCTCGTAGGTGCCGCCGCGCGCGAAGACGGAACGCTCCAGCACGGTGCCCAGCAGCGGCCCCTCGGCGCCGGTGTCGGACTGGCTGCCGTTCTCCTCGTGGTCGAAGGCGGCCAGCACCGGGACGTACGGCAGTCCGCCCCGCTCCCCGTCCTGTTCGGCGACGGCGGCCAGCGCGGCCGTGGCGGCGTGGACGGAGAGCAGGTTGTCCAGGCGCGGCGCGGCGAGCAGTTCGCGGTCGCGGCCGAGGTAGGCGGGCGGTTCGACGCTGTGGACCATCAGGTCCCAGCCGGCGACGTCCCCGGCCCGCAGCCCCGCCTCGTCGGCGAGGAAGCCGATCAGGTCGCCCTCGTGGGTCTCGCCCAGGCCCCACAGGGGCGTCATGTGGCGCTGCCGGTCGAGCTTCAGCCCCTCGTTGGCCTGCCGGTCCAGGTGGATGGCGAGCTGGGGCACGCGCAGCAGCGGCCGGTCGACGTTCACCAGGCGGGTGGAGCCGTCGCGCAGGGTGAGCCGTCCGGCCAGGCCGAGGTCGCGGTCGAGCCAGGTGTTGAGCAGGGTGCCGCCGTAGATCTCGACGGCGACCTGCCGCCAGCCGGCCGATCCGGTGTCGGGGACGGGCTTGACGCGCAGGTTCGGGGAGTCGGTGTGGGCGCCGACGATCCGGAAGGGGGTGGCGGGTCCGGCGTCGGCGGGGACGTACCAGGCGATGATCGCGCCGCCGCGCAGCACGTACTTGCCGCCCGCGCTCCCGTCCCAGGCGTCGGTCTCCGCCACCCGGCGGAAGCCGGCCTTCTCCAGCCGCTCGGCGGCGCTCGCCACCGCGTGGTACGGGGTGGGGGAGGCCTGGATGAAGGACACCAGGTCGTCGGTGTGTCCGCGGTCGAAACGGCTGGAGTTGCTCATGGGTCCAGCATACGAACGGGGCAGACGGCGAGGGGCCCCGTTCCCCCCTGACCACGGGAACGGGACCCCTTGCGGCGGAGGTCCGCCCGCCGGTGACGGCGGGCGGACCTCCGGGCGCTGCGCCGCCCGGCGCCCCCCGGGGCCCGGAGCGCTGCCGGAACCCCTTCGGGGACGTCTCGGAGGGGCGTCAGAACGCCTCTTCGGGCAGCTCCATCACCGACAGGTCGGTGGCCTCGGCGATCTGCCGCTGGACGGCCAGGCCCGGCAGGACGTTGGCCGCGAAGAACTTCGCCGCCGCGATCTTGCCCTGGTAGAACGGCTTGTCCTTGGCGGAGGCGGCCGGCAGCTTGTCGGCGGCGACGGCGGCGCCCTTGAGGAGCAGGTAGCCGACGACGACGTCACCGGCGGCCATCAGCAGGCGGGTGGTGTTCAGGCCGACCTTGTAGATGGACTTGACGTCCTTCTCGGTGGCGGCCAGCTGGGTCAGCATGGTGCCGACGATGGCCTCCAGGTCCCCGGCGGCCTTGGCGAGCTGGTCGCGGGCCTCGGCGAGCTCCTCGCCGCCGGCGGCCTCGGCGAGGAACTTCTTGATCTCCTCGGACATCGCGGTCAGGGCCTGGCCCTGGTCGCGGACGATCTTCCGGAAGAAGAAGTCCTGGCCCTGGATGGCGGTGGTGCCCTCGTAGAGGGTGTCGATCTTGGAGTCCCGGATGTACTGCTCGATCGGGTACTCCTGGAGGTAGCCGGAGCCGCCCAGGGTCTGCAGGGACTGCGCGAGCTGCTCGTAGGACTTCTCGGAGCCGTAGCCCTTGACGATCGGCAGCAGCAGGTCGTTCAGGCGCTTGGCGGCGGAGGCGTCCTCACCGGCGGCCTCCTTCGCCAGGACCTCGTCCTGGACGGCGGCGGTGTAGAGCACCAGGGAGCGCATGCCCTCGGCGTACGCCTTCTGCGTCATCAGCGAGCGGCGCACGTCGGGGTGGTGGGTGATGGTGACGCGGGGGGCGGTCTTGTCCGTGAACTGGGCCAGGTCGGCGCCCTGGACGCGCTCCTTGGCGTACTCCAGCGCGTTGAGGTAGCCGGTGGACAGGGTGGCGATGGCCTTCGTGCCGACCATCATCCGCGCGAACTCGATGATCTTGAACATCTGGCGGATGCCGTCGTGCTTCTCGCCCAGCAGCCAGCCCTTGGCCGGGTGGTTGGCGCCGAAGGTCATCTCGCAGGTGTTGGAGACGCGCAGGCCCATCTTGTGCTCGACGTTGGTGGCGTAGACGCCGTTGCGCTCGCCGAGCTCACCGGTCTCCCAGTCGAAGTCGTACTTGGGGACGATGAACAGGGACAGGCCCTTGGTGCCCGGGCCGTGGCCCTCGGGACGGGCGAGGACGAAGTGGATGATGTTCTCGGACATGTCGTGCTCGCCCGAGGTGATGAAGCGCTTGACGCCCTCGATGTGCCAGGTGCCGTCCTCCTGCTTGACGGCCTTGGTGCGGCCCGCGCCCACGTCGGAGCCCGCGTCGGGCTCGGTGAGGACCATGGTGGAGCCCCACTGCCTGTCCGCCATGAGCTTGGCTATCTTCTTCTGCTCCTCGGTGCCCTCCTCGTGGAGGACGCCCGCGAAGGCGGGGCCGGACGCGTACATCCACACGGCCGGGTTGGAGCCGAGGATCGTCTCGGCGAAGGCCCACAGCAGGGAGCGCGGGACGGTGGTGCCGCCGATCTCCTCCGGGATGCCCAGCCGCCACCACTCGGCGTCCATGTACGCCTGGTAGCTCTTCTTGAAGGACGCCGGGACCGGCGCGGTGTTGGTCTCCGGGTCGAACACCGGCGGGTTGCGGTCGGCGTCCTCGAAGGATGCGGCGAGCTCGTTCTCGGCCAGCCGCGCGATCTCGGACAGGACGCTCTTGGCGGTTTCGACGTCCATCTCCGCGAACGGGCCGGTGCCGTACACCGTGTCGCGGCCGAGGACCTCGAAGAGGTTGAACTCGATGTCGCGGAGATTCGACTTGTAGTGCCCCATGGCGACGGCTCCGTAGTGGATAGGGAGGAGGGGTCCTCACATACGCGTACCGGTAAGTAGCTGTCATCATGCTACCCGTCGGTAATAAGAATCAACCCCGATCCGCCCGACTGTGACCGAACTCCTCCGAGGCGGACCGAGCGGGCCGGCCGCCGCCCGGGTTCCGGCCGGAAGCCGCTCCCGCCCTGGGTGGGGAGGGCCCGGAATCGATACTCTTGCGCCCATGTACGGCTACGACCAGACCGGAAACGCGGGCCGGCACGCCGGTCACGGCGGTCACACCGGCCACCCGGGGCACGGCGCGCACGCCGGACAGCAGCACTACGCCTCCCAGCAGCCGCCGCCCGCCTACGGCCAGCAGCAGCCGCCGCTCTACCCGGAGCCGTCGCCGCCGTCCCTCGCCGAGGCCGTACGGGCCTTCACCACGGGCACGATGTCCGCCGAGGACTTCCAGGCGGTCTTCGCCACCTCGAAGGTGTACTGCCCGCGCGGGGACACCCCCGGCTTCCTGGCCCTCCACAACACCCAGCAGCCGGTGATCCCGATGTTCACCACCCTCAAGGAGCTGCGGGCGTACGCGGGCAAGGACTCGAAGTACTTCGTGATCACCGGTGCGGAGGTGCTCGACCTGCTGCCCTCCGGCTACGGCTTCGTCCTGGACATGGAGGGGGAGCACCGGATCGTCTTCGACGCCAAGGCGGTGGAGGAGATGGTCGACTTCGCGATGCGCCGGATGTACGGCTGAGCCGGTGCGGCCGGGGTGCGCCGGGGCGCGCTCCGGCGTCCGCCCGCGGGATGCGCCCTGGTGAAACGTTGAACGTTTAACTACTATGGACTTCCGCGCCCTGCCGAGGAGGCCCGCCATGCCCGCGATCACCGTCGAGAACCCGCTCGCGCTGCCACGCGTCCCCGCGCCCGGCGAGGGGACCAGGCCCCGGCCCGTGCTCGCGGTGACCACCGCCCCCAGCGGCTTCGAGGGCGAGGGCTTCCCCGTGCGCCGCGCCTTCGCCGGCATCGACTACCGGCACCTCGACCCGTTCATCATGATGGACCAGATGGGCGAGGTGGAATACGAGGCCGGCGAACCCAAGGGGACGCCCTGGCACCCGCACCGGGGCTTCGAGACCGTCACCTACCTGATCGACGGCAGCTTCGTCCACCGGGACTCCGCGGGCGGCGGCGGCGTGATCAACGACGGCGACACCCAGTGGATGACAGCGGGTTCCGGACTGCTCCACATCGAGACCCCGCCGGAGGAACTGGTCGTCAGCGGCGGCCTCTTCCACGGCGTGCAGCTCTGGGTGAACCTGCCGGCCAAGCACAAGATGACCAGCCCGCGCTACCAGGACATCGGCGGCGGACGGGTGCGGCTCCTCAGCTCCGCCGACGGCGGCGCGCTGCTGCGGCTGATCGCCGGCGACCTGGCGGGCCACTCCGGGCCGGGCGTCACCCACACCCCGATCACCATGATCCACGCCACGGTCGGCCCCGGCGCCGAGGTCACGCTCCCCTGGCGCGAGGACTTCAACGGCCTCGCCTACGTCCTGGCCGGCCGCGGCACGGCCGGCGCCGAGCGCCGCCCGATCGAGCTGGGCCAGGCCGTGGTCTTCGGCGCGGGGGGCTCGGTGACCCTGGGCGCCGACCGCTCCCAGGACTCCCACACCCCGCGGCTGGAGGTCATCCTGCTGGGCGGCCGTCCCATCCGGGAGCCGATGGCGCACTACGGGCCGTTCGTGATGAACAGCCACGCGGAACTGGTCCAGGCCTTCGAGGACTTCAAGGCGGGCCGTCTGGGCCGCGTCCCGGCCGGCCACCTGTGAGGACCGCCCGCGCCTGAGGGCCGGGCCCCGGGGTGAACGGGGTCAGAAGTCCATGGGCGGGGCCGCGTCCTCGCGGATCTCGAACCAGATGCTCTTGCCCTCGCCCCTGGGCTCCACCCCCCACGCGTGCGCCACCATCTCCATCAGCAGCAGGCCGCGGCCGCGGGAGGCCAGCTCACCGGGGCTGCGGCGGTGGGGCGGCTCGTCGCTGCGGTCGGCGACGTCCACGCGCAGCCGGCGCGAGCCGTGCTCACCGGTCAGCTCGGCCACCACGGTGGCGTCCCCCTCCGTGTGGACCAGGGCGTTGGTCAGCACCTCCGACAGCAGCAGGACCGCGCCCTCCACCTGGTCGTCGACCGCCCAGTCGTACAGCAGCTCGCGCAGCTGGTGCCGGGCGTCGGCCACCCGGGCCGGCTCGTCCTGCCCGACGCGCATCACGATGCGGCGGCTGGGCGCGCGCCAGCGGGGCGGGGCGGGGGTGACGTCGCGGCTCAGCAGCAGCAGCGCGATGTCGTCCTCGCGTCCGCCGAGCCGCCTCATGGTCCCCGCCCCGGTGCCGGTCATATGGCGCTTCGGCGGGCCGTGCATGGTGCGGATCAGCTCGTCGGCGAGCGCCTCCAGCGAACCCTCGGAGTGGGACGCCAGCGCCTTCCGCAGCCGCTCCCAGCCGGTCTCGTAGTCCAGGCCGCCCGCCTCGACCAGCCCGTCGGTGCACATCAGCAGCGTCTGCCCCCGCTCCAGCACCAGACCGGTGACCGGGTAGTCCGTGTCCGCCTCGACGCCCAGCGGCGGCCCGGGCGTCACGGAGGGGGTGAGCACCGTGCCGTCGGGCATCCGGACCAGGGGGTCGGGGTGGCCCGCCCGCGCGATGTCGAGCGCGCCCGTGGCCGGGTCGACCTCCACGTACAGGCAGGTGGCGAAGCGGTGGTCGTCGTGGACCTCCTCGTTCTCGTCCCGGGGCAGGTACGCCTCGTCGTCCTCCAGCAGCTCCGCCAGGAAGCGGCTCGCCCGGGAGAGCACCGCGTCGGGCCGGTGCCCCTCCGAGGCGTACGCCCGCAGCGCGATCCGCAGCTGCGTCATGATCCCCGCGGCCCGCACGTCGTGCCCCTGCACGTCGCCGATGACCAGTGCCGCGCGCCCGGACGGCAGCACGATCACGTCGTACCAGTCGCCGCCCACCTGGAGGCCGCCGCCGACCGGCATGTACCGGCTGGCCAGCGCCATGCCCGGGACGGCCGGGCGGCGGCCGGCGCGCATGGTGCGCTGGAGGCTGTCCGCCAGCTCCCGCTTGGACTCCTGGACGTACACCCGCGACAGCGCCTGCGCGAGCATCCGCGCCACCGTCGTCAGGACGTACCGCTCGTCCGGGGTGAAGGCGACCGGGCCCTGGAAGGCGACCAGCCAGGAGCCGATGGTCCGTCCCCCCACCATCAGCGGCAGGTACGCCCAGGCGCGGTTGCCGTAGGTCTCGATGACGGACCAGACGGCGGGGAACCGGCGGCGGTACTCGTCGGGGGACGGCAGGTACACGGCCCGGCCCGTACGGACCACCGCGGCGCCCGGGTACTCGCTGTCCAGCGGGATCTCCTGGAACATCCGCTCCGTCCCGGAGTGCGGGCCGTAGGCCCCGATGGGGACCAGCCGGTCGCCCTTCACGCCGAAGACGGCCAGGTCGGAGGGTGAGAAGCCGGGCATCGACAGCTCGCCGGCGACCCGCAGCACCTCCGTCGTGGTCTGGGCCGCGGCGAGCGCCATCCCCGCCTCCATCAGGAACGACTCGCGGGACCGGCGCAGGTCCTCGCCGGCCGGGGCCTGCGTGCCGGGGGACCGCACGGCGGGCGTCCCCCCGGCCTCCAGGCCGCCCAGGGGGGCGGCCCCGGCCCGGGTGCCGTTCGGCGGGAGGTCCTCCTCCTCCGGCGGCGGGACGTCCTCCTCGTCCTCCGGTGGCCGCCCGGGCCGCCGGTAGGGCCTGGGGACCTCGGCGATCAGGCCGTAGATCACCAGGCCCCTCAGATCGGGCACCGGCTCCACGGACTGGTCGGCGGGGGCCATCCGGATGCGCACGTACCGCAGGATGGAGCCGTCCTCCGTCACCACCCGCATCAGCGCCTGGGCGATGGTGCCCTCGGCGACCACCAGGGCGGAGACGTTGTGCAGCTCGGCGTAGTCGATGGGGTGGAAGCGGGCGCGCAGGTCGTCCTCACGGAGGGTGACCGGCTCGGGCGGCAGTCCCAGCAGCCGGGCGGCCGTGGCGTCCAGGGTGCTCAGGCCCGTGTCGTTGTCCCAATGCCACAGGCCGGTCCGGGTGGCCGCCAGCATGTCCTCGATGCGCACTTTTCCACTTTATGTGGATATCGCGGTGGGCACCCGGCGGAGAAGGGCCGGGCGGTAGTCTGAGGCGTGCGTGTCCGCGCACCCCGGCCCGCGCGCCGGGCCCCTCCGGGGCGCACCCGCCGGCGGCAGCCGGCCGCCACAACGACCCGACAACCTGACGACTTGGACGAATGATGCATCGGTACCGGTCCCACACCTGCGGCGAGCTCCGTGCCGCGGACATCGGCAAGGATGTCCGCCTCTCCGGCTGGCTGCACAATCGGCGGAACCTGGGCGGCATCCTCTTCATCGATCTGAGGGACCACTACGGCATCGTCCAGCTCGTCGTCCGCCCGGACACCGCGCCGTACGAGGCCCTGAGCTCGATCTCCAAGGAGTCCGTCGTCCGCGTGGACGGGCAGGTCGTCGCCCGCGGCGAGGAGAACGTCAACCCCGAGCTGGCCACCGGCGAGATCGAGGTCGAGGTCGCCGAGGTGGAGGTGCTGGGCGGCGCCGACCCGCTGCCCTTCACCGTCAACACCGAGGACGGCGTCAACGAGGAGCGGCGCCTGGAGTACCGCTTCCTCGACCTGCGCAAGGAGCGCATGCACCGCAACATCATGCTGCGCTCGGCGGTCATCGCCGCCATCCGCCAGAAGATGACCGCGCTCGGCTTCAACGAGCTGGCCACCCCGATCCTGTCGGCCACCTCCCCCGAGGGCGCCCGCGACTTCCTGGTGCCCTCCCGGCTGCACCCGGGCAAGTTCTACGCGCTGCCGCAGGCCCCGCAGCAGTTCAAGCAGCTCCTGATGATCGCGGGCTTCGACCGCTACTTCCAGATCGCGCCCTGCTTCCGCGACGAGGACGCCCGCGCCGACCGTTCGCCGGGCGAGTTCTACCAGCTCGACGTCGAGATGAGCTTCGTCGAGCAGGAGGACGTCTTCGGCGTCATCGAGAAGGTGATGACCGAGCTGTTCGAGGAGTTCGGCGGCGGCCGCCACGTCACCTCGCCCTTCCCGCGCATCCCGTTCCGCGAGGCGATGCTGAAGTACGGCAGCGACAAGCCGGACCTGCGGGCCAAGCTGGAGCTGGTCGACGTCTCGGACGTCTTCGCCGGCTCGGGGTTCAAGGCGTTCGCCGACAAGCACGTCCGCGCCCTGGCCGTGCCCGACACCGCCGACCAGCCGCGCAAGTTCTTCGACCAGATGGGCGAGTTCGCCGTCGAGCTCGGCGCGAAGGGCCTGGCCTGGGTCCGCGTCGGCGACGAGGGGAAGCTGACCGGCCCGATCGCCAAGTTCCTCACCGAGGAGAACGTCGCCGCGCTGCTGGACCGGCTGGACGCCAAGCCGGGCACGGCGGTCTTCTTCGGCGCGGGCGAGTTCGACGAGGTCTCCAAGATCATGGGCGCGGTCCGCGTCGAGGCCGCCCGCCGCACCGGCCACTTCGAGGAGAACGTCTTCCGCTTCTGCTGGATCGTCGACTTCCCGATGTTCGAGCGGAACGAGGACACCGGCGCGATCGAGTTCTCCCACAACCCGTTCTCCATGCCGCAGGGCGGCCTGGAGGCGCTGGAGACCAAGGACCCGCTGGACGTCCTGGCCTGGCAGTACGACATCGTCTGCAACGGCGTCGAGCTGTCCTCGGGCGCGATCCGGAACCACGAGCCGGAGATCATGTTCAAGGCGTTCGAGATCGCCGGGTACAGCCGCGAGGAGGTCGAGCGGGAGTTCGGCGGCATGCTCCGCGCCTTCCACTACGGCGCCCCGCCGCACGGCGGCATCGCCCCGGGCGTGGACCGCATCGTGATGCTGCTGGCGGACGAGCCCAACATCCGCGAGACCATCGCCTTCCCGCTCAACGGCAACGCCCAGGACCTGCTGATGGGCGCCCCGAGCGAGGTCGACGAGGCCCGCCTGAAGGAGCTGCACATCTCGCTGCGCCAGCCGCCGCAGGCCAAGTAGCCACCGCGAGCCCCGCGAGCCCGCCGGGCCCGGAACCGCGCCGCGGTTCCGGGCCCGGACGCGTTCCGGGGTGCTTCTCCGGCGCCTCTCACAGGAAGCGGCGGATCGGCACGACCGCCAGCTCCCGCGCCCGCTGGGACAGCGGGCGCCTGCTCCACCGGCGGCCCTCGATGCGGACGCTGCGCCCGGTGTCCTCGTCGTAGTGCCCGTCCAGGGTCGCGGTGAAGTCCTCGTCCAGCACGACGAGCATGACCTCCTCGTCGTGCTCCAGGGAGCGCCGGTTGAGGTTGGTGGAGCCCACCAGCGAGGCGACGCCGTCCACGGTCACGATCTTGGCGTGCATCATCGTCGGCTGGTACTCCCAGATCCGCACCCCGCACGCGGTCAGGGCCTCGTAGTGGTTCTGCCCGGCCAGCCGGCACACCCGCTGGTCGGTGTGCTTCCCCGGCACGAGGATCTCCACCTCCACCCCGCGCCGCGCGGTGGCGCACAGCAGCTCGACGAAGTACGGGTCGGGCGCGAAGTACGCGGTGGCCAGCCGCACCCGCTCCTGCGCGCTCTCCAGCACCACCCGCAGCAGCGTCTGCATGTCCTGCCAGCCGAAACTGGCCGAACCGCGCACCACCTGCACCACCGCGTCGCCGGCCGGTTCGTGCCCGGTGAAGCGGTCCCGCTCGTCGAACAGGACGTCCGCGCACTCGGCCCAGTTCTGGGCGAACGCGGCGGCGATGCCGTCCACGGCCGGGCCCCGCACCCTCACGTGGGTGTCGCGCCACTCGGTCGCGTCGCGGGCGTCGCCGCACCACTCCTCGGCTATCCCCACTCCGCCGGTGTAGGCGGTCTCCTCGTCCACCACCAGCACCTTGCGGTGGCAGCGGTGGTTCTGCTTCAGCGGGGAGAGCCACAGCGGCCTGCGGAACCAGGCCACCTGCACCCCGGCCCGGTCCATCGCCTCCAGCAGGTCGGTCTCGATCAGCCGGGAGCCGAAGCCGTCCAGCAGCAGCCGCACCCGGACGCCCGCGCGGGCGCGGTCCGCCAGCGCCTCGGCGAACTCGCGGGCGATCGCGCCGCGCCAGTAGACGAACGTCATCATGTCCACGGTGTGCTCGGCGGACCGGATGCTCTCCAGCATCGCCGGGAAGATCTCGTCGCCGTTGCGGAGCGGGAGCAGGGCGTTGCCCTCGGTCGCCGCGATCCCGATCAGCCGCTCCAGCCGTCTGCGCAGCCGCTGCTTGCGGTCCTCGCCGATCTCCCCTGCGCGGTCGTGGCCGGTGTCCATGGCGCCTTCCCCGAAAGATCCCGACGGATTCGAAAGTCCTGTCGGATCCCGTATGCCCAGCTTCCGCCGGTGCAGGGACACCGGATGCCGTCCCGTACGCCGCCGCTGTGTCCGGCCCGCCTCCCGTGCCACCCTGGCAGCAGGGTGCCGCCGGCCGACGAGGCGGCTCCCGGCAGGAGGTGCACAGCCATGGGATCGTCCCTGGACCTGGCCCTGGGGCCCGCCGTGGTGGTCATCACCGGGGTGATGGCCTCGGGGAAGTCCACCGTCGCCCAGGAACTCGCCGAACACCTGCCGCGCACGGTGCACGTGCGGGGCGACATGTTCCGCCGGATGATCGTCTCCGGCAGGGAGGAGACGCTGCCCCGGCCCGAGGAGACCCCCGAGGCCGTCGCCCAGCTCCGCCTGCGCCACAGGATCTCCGCCACGGTGGCCGACCTCTACGCGGAGGCGGGCTGGACCGCCGTCGTCCAGGACGTCATCCTCGGCAAGGAGCTGCCCGAGTACGTCGCGATGGTCCGCACGCGTCCGCTGTACCTGGTCGTGCTCGCCCCGGACCCCGGGACGGTGGCGGAGCGGGAGGAGCTGCGGGAGAAGCGGGGCTACGGCCTGTGGACCGTGGAGCAGCTCGACCGCTTCCTGCGCGAGGAGACCCCGCGCATCGGCCTGTGGCTGGACAACTCCGGCCAGATCCCCGAGGAGACGGTGGCGGCGATCCTCTCCGGCCTCGACACCGCCCGCGTCCCCGGCTGAGCCCGTCCCGGCCCTTCCCGGCCGCCGACCCGGCCGCGGACCCGGCCCGGACGGCCCGCGCGGAGCCGGTGGCACGGCACCGTGTGGACCGCGCACAGCGCCCCGCACGGTGCCGTGCCCGGCACGCCGCCGGCTGGTGGGGGACGGCCGCTGACCCGCCGCCGTCCGGTCGTGTGCCGGTGCTGGGCACGGACGCTGCCCGCTCAGGCCGGCTTCCCGTACTCCCGGAAGACGGCGTCCAGGACGCGGCGTGCCTCCGCCTCCTGCGGCGAGCCGGTGCCGATGTGCTCCTCGAGCATGATCAGCGCCTTCCACAGCGTCCAGCCGCGCCCGCGGGCCCAGGTGGCGGGGTCGACGCCCAGCGTCTCCCGGAACGCCTCCCGGCTCTCGCCCGACAGGAACGTCCACGCGATCGTCACATCGCAGGCCGGATCACCGACGCCCGAGCACCCGAAGTCGATGACGGCGGCCAGCTTCCCGTCCCTGATCAGCAGGTTCCCCACGGAAACGTCGCCGTGGAACCACACCGGCGGGCCGTCCCAGGCGGCGGCCAGGGCCGTCTCCCAGATCTCCGCGGCCAGGGCGCCGGGGATCCGGTCGCCCAGCGCCCCGATCGCGCGGCGGGTCTCGGCGTCGTAGGTCGCCACCGGTGCGCCGCGGTAGCAGCTGTGCGGCCCCGGCCCGGGACCGTCCGCCGGGTCGCACCGCCGCAGGGCGGCCAGGAAGCCGGCGAGCGTCACGGCGAACTCCGTCAGGTCGCCGACGCGTCCGACGGCCGCGGTCTCGCCCTCGATCCACCGGTAGACGGACCACTGGTAGGGGTAGCCGAAGGCGGGCTCCCCCTGGGCCAGCGGGGTGGGGACGGGCAGCGGCAGCCTCGGCGCGAGCACCGGCAGCCAGCGCTGCTCCTTGGCGACCTGTCCGGCGTACCAGTCGCCGCTGGGCATCCGCACGGTCATCTCGTCGCCGAGGTGGAAGGTCCGGTTGTCCCAGCCGCCGAACTCGACCGGACGGACGGGCAGTCCGGCCCACCGGGGGAACTGCGCGGCGACCAGCCGCCGCACCAGCGCCGTGTCGGTCGGCGGGAGGATCCGCCCCGCCACGGGCGCCTCGACCGGCGCGTGCCCGTCCCCCGGAGGCGGCCCGCTTCCGTGCGGGGAGTCCCCGGGGGCGGTGGACACGTCCGTTCTTCCTCGTGGAGTGCTCATCCCCCAACCGTCCCGGAGGCCGGGGTGAGATCGCCACGGCTTTTCCTCCGGGACGGCGCCCGTCACCCGCTCAGGACGCGACGTCCGCGGTGATGCTCCATCGGCCGATCTCGCGGTGGGCGGAGTCGGTGACGGCCGAGCCGTCGCCGGGCTTCAGGTCGTAGTGGTGGAGGTTGCCGCCCCAGTACCGCAGGATCCGGCCCAGTTCGCGGGCGGCGTCCTCACCGGACGCCATGCCGTCCATGTCGACTTCGAGAAGGAACTTCACTCCAGGGCCTCCGCTCAACGGGCGTGATCGATGGGATCGCCGGCCGGCGGATTCAATTGTTTCATTGACCTTCCCTGTGAAGGTTTCGAAGATCAGATCCCCGATTTCAGCGGCTCTCACTCCTCAGAGCCTCAAAGGGCTTCGAGCTCCGGGGGGCACTTCGGCGAGTCCGGTCCGTCGTCCCACAAGCCGGTGGCGCGGGCGTACTCCTGCGCCCCGGCCGCCGGTCCCGCGACCGGCGGCCGGGGCGGGCGAGGGAGGGCCCCCCGCCCGTCCGGGTCACCTGCCGACGAAGGCCAGCAGCGCCTCGTTGACCTCGGCGGCGTGCGTCCACAGCAGGCCGTGCGGGGCGCCCTCGATCTCGACGTACTCGGCCTCCGGGAACGCCTTGTGGAAGGGACGTCCGGTGGAGTCGACCGGAAGGATGCCGTCCTTCGTGCCGTGGAGGATCAGCGACGGCTTGCCGGCGGCGCGGACGGCGGCCACGTCCTCGCGGAAGTCCTCGATCCAGGCGGACACCACCGCGTGGGCGGCGACGGGGGCGGAGGCGGTGGCGGTGTTCCAGTTGGCGGTGACGACCTCCTGGCTGATCCTGCTGCCGAGGTTCTCGTCCAGGTTGTAGAAGTCCTTGAAGAACTGGGTGAACCAGGCGTAGCGGTCCTTCCGCGCGGCGTCGGCGATGCCGTCGAACACCGACCGCGGCACTCCGGTGGGGTTGTCGTCGGTCGCCACCAGGAACGGCTCCAGTGAGGCGAGGAACGCCAGCTTGGCGATCCGCTCGTGTCCGTAGGTCCTCACGTAGCGGGCGAGTTCGCCGGTGCCCATGGAGAACCCGACGAGGATGACGTCGCGCAGGTCCAGCGTCTCCAGGAGGGTGTTCAGATCGGCGGCGAAGGTGTCGTAGTCGTAACCGGTGCCGGCCTTGGCGGACCGGCCGAAGCCGCGGCGGTCGTAGGTGATGACGCGGTGGCCGGCGGCGAGCAGTTCGCGGGTCTGGAGCTCCCAGCTGTGCCCGTCGAGGGGGTAGCCGTGGATGAGGACGACCGGCCGGCCGGAGCCCTGGTCCTCGTAGTAGAGGTCGATGGCGGTGCTGTTCTCGGTGCCGACGGTGACGTAGCCCATGGGAGCACTCCCTCCGATGCGGAGAACGGTCGTTCTCCGGCTGTGTCGACTACAGTAGAGAACGATGGTTCTCCATGCAAGGGGGGTTTCCGTGATGGACGAGGCGACGGCGCGCGAACGGGTGGTGTCCACCGCCGACCGGCTGTTCTACACACGCGGGGTCCAGGCCGTCGGCATGGACGCCGTCCGCACCGAGTCCGGCGTCTCGCTGAAGCGCATCTACGGCCTGTTCCCCTCCAAGGACGACCTCGTCCTCGCCGTGCTGCGGCACCGGACCGAGCGGTGGAACGCCGGCATCGCGGGCGCCCTCGCCGGCGCCGGCACGCCCCGCGAGCGGCTGCTGGCCGTCTTCGACTTCCTGGCCGGCTGGTTCCGCGAGGACGACTTCCGCGGCTGCGCCTTCATCAACGTGTTCGGCGAGCTGGGCGGCGGCAGCGATAGGGTCGCCGAGGCCGTCCGCGAGCAGAAGGCGTCCTTCCGGAGGCACGTCGCCGAGCTGGTCCGCGAGGCCGGCGGCCCCGACCACCTCGCCCCCCAGCTCGTCCTCCTCGCCGAGGGCGCCCAGACCACGGCCGCCATATCGGGGGATCCCGGTACCGCGGCCCACGCCCGCGCCGCCGCCGACACCCTCATCCGGTGCGCGCTCGGGGACGCGGGGGACGCGGAGGGCACGACCGAGGCGTGAGCACCGCGTCCGCGCCCCGGCCCGGACGCGCGACGGCCCCCGGAAACCGCCGGCGGGCGGGGACCCCGTCCCGTCCCCGGAGACGGTGTCCCGAAAGGAACGCGGTCCCGTGGCCCCGGGACCGCGGGACCGGCCGGGGCGGGCGACGTCAGGCCGACGGGGGGTCGATCGCGGTGTTCTGGCCGGCCGCGATCCTCCAGCCGTCCGCTCCCCTGGCGATCACGTGGAGCGTCGCCCCCCGGGTGCCCTCGACCGGCTCCCCCGAGCGGTCGGTGGGAGTCTGCGACACATTCACGGCGATCACGTCGGGGGTGATCTCCAGCAGCTTGACGATGTCGTACCGCGCGTGGGAGTCGCGCAGGAAGCCCTTCATCGCCGGGGCGCTGAACTCGGCGATCGCCTCGCGACCGTCCAGGCGCGTGCCCATGGCGTTGGTCCAGGAGGCCTCCCGGGCGAAGCACTCGCTCAGCGCGACGGGGTCCTTGGCGTTGAACGCCTTCTCCAGCCTCTTCACCACCTCGGTCACCGCCGCCCGGGTCTCCGGCGAAATGGCTCCGACCACAAGGATTTCGTTCGTCATGGCAGTTCCTCTCGGTACCGGGCACCGTCCGGGGCGACGGTGGTCGCCGCTGCCGAACACCCAACATGCTCAACCGGACTTGAGGTCAAGACGGGGGAGGACCTCCACGGACACCGGACCGGCGGGCGGTGGGAGCGCGGGGCCGTCGGCACCGTGCCGACCGCGTGCGCCCCGGCCCGGACGCGCGACGGCCCCCGCGCGGGCGGTCGGGACCGTCGCGCGGGGGCCGTCGTGCGGTGCTTCAGGAGGTCTTGGGCTGGGTGAAGCGGATGCGGTTGCCGAAGGGGTCGCGGAGGCCGCAGTCGATGCCGTACGGGCGCTCGGTGGGCTCCTCGGTGAACTCCACGCCCTTGGCCAGCAGCGTCTCGTACGTCTTGCGGCAGTCGTCCGTGGTGAGGATGACCCAGCCGCCCATCGCGCCCTTGGTCACCAGCTCGCGGACCTGCTCCGCGGTCTCCTCGGACATCGCCGGGGGGCCGGGCTTCTCCAGCAGGATCTGCCGCTCCGGGTGGCCGGGGACGCTGACGGTCAGCCAGCGCATGAGGCCCAGGTCGACGTCGGCGGCGACCTCCAGGCCGAGCTTGCCGACGTAGAAGTCGAGGGCCTCGTCCTGGTCGAGGACGTAGATCGCGGAGTGCGTGATGGCGTTGAACATGTTCCCCACGCTACTGAGCGGGCCGGGCGGAAACTTATCCAAAACTGCTCGACCGGCGGCCGGTGCGGGGCCGGTGCCCGGGAGCGCGGACGGTCAGGCGCTCGGCCGCGTCCACGCCATCGTGAAGCACGTCGGGACGCCCATGGCCGCCGCTTCCCTGCGGTACTCCCTCGGCGACCGGCCGACGATGTCGCGGAACGTGCGGCTGAAGGTCCCCGGGCTGCCGAAGCCGACCTCGAAGCAGATGTCCGTCACGCTGCGGTCGGTCTCCCGCAGCAGGAACATCGCCCGCTCGACGCGGCGGCGCTGGAGGTAGCGGTGCGGCGTCTCGCCGAAGGTGGCGCGGAAGGTGCGCGTGAAGTGCGCCTGCGACACGTGGGCGATCCGGGCCAGGGCCGGGACGTCGAGCGGCTGCGCGTAGGCGCGGTCCATCGCGTCCCGGGCGCGGAGCATGAGGCGGTTGGTCTCTTCGGCGGCGCGGCTCACGCTGCCATCCCACCACGATCACCGCGCCCGCGGCAGGCCGGCGTGCGTTCCCGGCGCGCGGAGGGCCTCGCCCGCGGCTTCCGGGCGGTCATTCGGCGAAGTGGTCGAACTCGCCCGCCTTGACGCCCAGGAGGAATGCCTCCAGCTTGGCGGGCGTGGTGACGACGATCTCGTCGGGCCTGCTGCTCTCACGCATGAGGACGCGGTCGCCGTCCCGGGCGATCTCGATGCAGTTGTTCCCGCCTTCTCCTCCGCAGGACGTTTTGTGCCACTCGACGGGTGCGGACATGTGGGAGCCTCGCTCTCCTCCGGTCAGCGTGTGAGGTGGTCGAACTCGCCCGCCTTGGCGCCGCGGATCAGCGCCCGGAGCGCGTCGGGGGCGACGGTGAGGACCTGCTCGGGCCGCTCGCTCTCCCGGACCATGACCGCCCCGGCATCGGAGCGGACCTCGATGCAGTTGTTCCCGCCGCCCTGACCGCAGAAGGAGGACTTTTGCCAATCGCCTCGTGACATTCTCAACCTTTCACAACTGCCGCATGATCTCGTGGATGGTGTCCCGCGACTTCCTGACGCTCAACGAGCGCTTCTCCATCGAGGAGAGGAGACTCCTGTACGACTTCAACTGCGCTTCGGCGTAAAGGAAGATGGGGCCGTGCGTGGAGTCGAGGTGGACCGTGTCGAGTTGCTGAACCGCGCCGCCCGCATACAGTACGGCTGACCCGGAGCCCGCGAACCCGTCGGCGTCGAACGGCACTACACGCACGGTGAAGTGCGGATGTTCGGACAGCTCCAGCAAGTGCTTGAGCTGCGCTCGGGTCACGTCCCGGCCGCCGAAGCGCATGCGCAGCGCGGCTTCGTGGACGAGAGCGGTGACGTCAGGCGGATTGTCCCTCTCCAGGATTCTGATGCGCTGGGTGCGATGTGCGGTCCTCGCCTCGATTTCCTTCTTGTAGAGGGAAGGGCGGAGGCCGAAGCTGAACACGGCCCGCGCGTAGTCCTCTGTCTGGGCGAGGCCGGGGATGTGTGCGACCTGGAACGAGCGCAGGTAGGTGGCCTTGTCCTCCAGCTCGGTCACGTCCAGGTACCCGGAGGGAAGGATTCCCCGGTACTCCTCCCACCAGCCCTTGGTCCGATCCGTGGCCATGGCGGCGAGGGCCTCGACATACGCCTCGTCATCGCATTTGTAGGCGCTGGCGAGGGTGCGCACCCGCTCCGCGCTGACGCCGAAGCGCGCGGTCTCCATGTGGCTGATCTTCGTGTGGTCTATGCCGAGGACCGCCGCGGCCTCGCGGGCGTTGTAGCCCGCGGCTTCCCTCATTTTCCGCAGCTCCGCGCCAAGTCGCCGCTGACGAGCGGTCGTCACTGTCCTCGGTGGCATGTCACAAGTCTGCCCCTTACGAGTGACGTCGGCCCAAGAGTATCTACGTTGTTCCTAGGGTTCTGGTAGCTACATAGATACCAAATCGTCCGGCTTGGCGAGTATGCCGTGAGCACCGGTGAACCCGCAGTGCAGTCGGCCTCCCCTGCCCGCGTGCCGGTGCGGGGGTGGCCGACCGAGCCACGGTGGTGGGCGCGGGTGCTCGACCCTCGGAACACGTTGGGAGACGCAGATGACCGTGACCACCCCGGACAGGACCGCGACCGTCTGCCGGCTGGCCGCCCCCGCCATACCGACCACTCCCGGAGTGGCCCGCGAGACGGTCGCGGCGTGGCTGTGGGCCGCAGGGCACCGCGGTCTGCTGGACACCGCCCGGACGCTGGTCAGCGACGTGGTGACGAACGTGGTCGTCCACACCGGCGCGCCCCGCCTGTCGGTGGAGGCTGCCGTCACGCGCCTGGGCGCGGTCGTCTCCGTCTGGGACGGCGACCAGCGGGGCATTCCGCGCCTGCGCCGCCCGCACACGGAGGACACGTGCGGGCGCGGGCTGTACCTGGTGGAGGCACTCAGCCACGCGTGGGGCGTGACGTGGACCGGAGCCGCGGAGTCCGCCGAGCCCGCCGGAGCCGCCGGTACCGGTGGCAGCGCCGGGCGGTCACCAGCGGACCGCGGTGAAGTCGATGGGACGGGGGCGGAGCAGCCGGGTGCGCTCCGCCAGCCGCCGCAGCCGCTCGGCCATCTCGTCGGCGGGCAGGCGCCGCCGGTCGCCGTGGCCGGGCAGTACCCACTCGAAGCGCAGCCGCCCGGCCGTGCGCGCCAGGGAGGCGGCCAGTTCCTCGATGGAGTACCAGGTGACGCTCTCCACCACTTCGAGGTCCGCCGTGGTGCGCGACCAGTAGAAGCTGTCGCCGCTGAAGCAGTACCGCCCGTCCGCCAGGTAGAGCACGCTGCCGCGGGTGTGGCCGGGGAGGGGGTGGGCCACCACCCCGTCGGCGATCTCCACGGGGTCGGTGCCGCGCAGGACGCGGTCGGCGTCCGGGGCGGCGTCGAGGTCGCCCTCGTGGATCCACAGCCGGGCGCCGAAGCGGTCGGCGTACCGGCGGCCGTGTGCGGCGTGGTCGCGGTGGGTGAGCAGGACGTCGGTGACGGGGCCCAGTTTCTCGTACCGCGCGGCGAGCGAGGTGCTCCAGCGCGGGGTGTCCACCATCATCACGGTGCCGTCGGGGCGGCACAGCAGGTAGGAGTTGGCCCCGGCCGTCTGCCGGGAGTTGTGGCCGCACAGGTGCACGGTGTCGTCCAGAGCCATCGGGAAGGGGTCCAGGGCCGCGTCCAGCCGTCCGTCCGGGGGGTGCACGGACCGGGTGTGGCAGGCGTACGCGGCGGCGTGGAGGCTCCGGATTTCGGCCTGGTCGCGTGGCTGGCGGAGGACGACCGACCGTCCGTCGGCCTCGCCGATCAGGTCCGGGGCGAGCTGCCGTGCGACGTCGCAGTTCGTGCACCGCGCGTCCACCCACCAGTCGCCCGCTAACCGCTCTTCACCCATGTCCCGGCTCCTCTCCCGGTGTGTCCGCCGACGGTAAGCCTTACCCCCGGCACCCGTGCGTGTACCCCTTCGGGCCGTCCCGGACCGCCTGTCCGGACTCGCCGCCCGCGACTCCGCGCCGAGGACATGATCGATTTTGAGCCATGGGGCGGTGCGGGCCGCCGATGGCGGTGCACGCGCCCCTCCCCCTTCCGGTGGCGTCCGCCGGACACCGGGCGGCGCAGCCCCGGTGGGCCTGGCGGGCTGCCGCGCGGAGCGCCCGGGAGGAGGTCGTATCGATCATGTTTGCGGCTTCACGCCACCTCCTCCCTTGGCCGGAAATCCCTTTGATCGGTGATCGCTTCGTGAAAGGCTCCTTCTTGATCTTGGTCATGTCCATGCGAAAGAAGGTTTCATCATGGCTTTCAAGCGCAGCCTGAAGCTCGCGGCCGCCGCCGGCATCCTCGTCGTGGCCGGTGCCACCCCGGCCCTGGCCACCGTCGTCAGCGTGGGCGGCGGCACCTGGGACTACGGTGCCGGCACGGCCAACGTGTGGTCGGACTACTACCACAAGGACAAGTGCCACAGCTCGACCTCCGTCGGCAAGTACATCGACAGCGACGAGGCCGCCAAGGGCTCCTGGTCCATCACCCAGGCCCCGGTCAAGCTGAGCGGCAACGAGAGCTACTACAGCACCACCTGCTGACCCCGGGCCGCGCCCAGCGGCCCGGCCTCACGGCGACGAGCGGTCCGCCCGCGAGGAGGGCACACCTCTTCTCCCGGGCGGTCTTCTTCTCCCGGGCGGTCCCCCCACCCCACGAATCGCGCTCCCATGTGCCCTGACCTAGGCGTTCGATGCTGCACCGAAGTATCAAGTTCGTTCACGCCGCCGTGCTGGCGTTCTCCGCGGTCCTCGCCTTCCTGTTCCTGAGGAGCCTCGACGAGGACTGGGTACTGGGGCACTCCGCCGTCGTCTGGGTGACGGACTCCGACGGCTCCACCAGCGGTTCGCAGGTCGCCCGGGTCATGGCGGAATTCGCACAGGACCACCGGGCGACCGTCGCCCGCGAGGTCCCCGACCTCCGGGAGCCGCACAGCCGCCGGCACCTCTACCTCGCTTCCGGCGGCCCGCGCTCCGAGTGGCTGGAGGACGGCTACCCCGCGTTCGACCGCGGCTACCGGACCGACGTGCACCCCGCCGCCGAGCTCGGACACCGCGATCCGCGCGGCTTCTACTACGTGTTCGGCCCCGGCGAGGCCGCCGGCTCGCTGGCCCGGACGTTCACCGGCCTCGGCCTGCGCGCCGCGGTCCACCACCCGCACTCGTTCACCGAGCTGGGCCCGATCCACTCGGGCGGCGCGCTGCTCCGCTCGTTCCTCGTCGTCGCCCTCGCCGCCGTGACGATGACCGGGGCCGGCGTCCTGCTCAACGCGAAGGCGTACGGGGTGCTGCGGCTCCAGGGGATGTCCTTCGGGAGGATCCTGCTGCGGGACCTGCGGCGACTGGCGGTGTTCTGGTCGATCGCGTTCGCCGCGGTGTCCGTCGTGACACTGGTGCTCCTCGGCCTGTACAACGGGCTGGCCTGGATCGGCCGCTTCGCCGCGCTCGCCATGGGCACGGCCGCCGCGCTCGGCCTCATCGCCCTCGCCGCGCACGCGGCCATGCTCCGGCTGACTTTCCGGACCGACGTGCTGCGCGCCCTGAAGGGCGAGCTGCCCGCGAGAGCCGCGTCGCTGTCCGCCTACCTGGTGCGGGTTCCCGCCCTGCTCCTCGCGCTCGGCATCGCCACCTCCGTCGTCCTCGCCGGCCAGGACGTGCTGAACCGGCAGGAGAGCCGTGACGCGTACGTGAAGGCCGGCCAGGCCACCTCGATCGCCCTCAACGGCAGCCTGGCAAGCCCCAAGGCCCTGCAGGACCTGGAGGAGAAGGTGGGCCGCTGGCTCCGCCGGGCCGACGGCGACGGGCAGGTCGTCGTCGCGGGGCACCGCGACCTCGGACGATCGATCCCCCGAGCGGGCCTGCCGCGGGGCGACATCCTGATCGTCAACGAGACCTTCCTCGCCGAGCAGCCCGTCCTCGACGCGTCCGGACGACGCCACGCCCCGGACGCCACGGGCCCCGACCAGGTGAGGCTCCTGATCCCCACCGGCCTCGGCCGGTACACCGACCTGCTCCGCGAGAAGGTACCGGGACTGCTGAACCCCAGCGACCCGGACAAGATCGACCCCGACCGGGTGGACGTCCTGCGGTCGGGGGAAGGCCAGCACGTCTTCACCTACAACCCCAGGGGGCAGTCGCACGCCGACGAGAACCCCGGCGCGGACGAGTCCTTCGTCACCGATCCCGTCATCATCGCCTTCCCCAACGGCTCGGCGTTCCTGAGCGACAAGGGCTACACCGCCTACGCCTCCCAGGGAAGCATCGTCTTCCCCGATCCGGAGGACGTCACGGCCGGGATCGAGAAGCACCGCCTGGAGACGTACGTGAGCGGCATGAGCCCCGTCGGGCAGAACGCCGCGCTCAAACTGCGCGAACTCGTCGGGGAGTTCCGGCTCCAGTCGTTCAACCTGGCCGTGGCCGTGGCGGTACTGCTCATCACCGGGGTCGGCGTCTGCATCGTCCACTCCCGGAAGAACGCGCAGGCGATCTTCGCCCGGCACATCAGCGGCTGGACGTTCACGGCCACGCACCGCCCCGTCCTGGCACTCGAAGCCCTCCTGGCCGCCCTCCTCGCCGTGTGGGTGCCCTTCCAGGTGTGGCAGCGGAACCGGGAACTCGACCAGTACGAGGCGCTCGGCATCCCCCCGCCCCGCCCGCCCGTGGAGATCACCGGGCTCGACATCGGCGTCACCGGCGGACTCGTCGCCGTCGAGGTCGCGGCGGTGCTCCTGGCCCTCGTCGCCTTCCACCGCCGGATCGTCAGAGAAGGAGCAAGCGAGTCGTGACCCCCCACCATTCCGCAGGAGCCCCCACGTGATCGAGATCGAGAGCCTGTCCAAGTCCTTCGGCTCACGCGTTCTCTGGTCCGGCCTCGACTTCACCGTGAGGGGCCGTGAGATGCTCGCGCTGGTCGGCCCGAGCGGGTCCGGGAAGTCGACGCTGCTCAACTGCCTCGGGCTCCTGGACGAACCGACCTCCGGGGCGATCCGCCACGAGGGACGGGACATCACCCGGTTCGGCCCGCGCGCCAAGCGGCACTACCGGCGGGACGTCCTCGGCTACCTGTTCCAGAACTACGCGCTGATCGAGAACGCGACCGTCGCCGCCAACCTCGAGGTCGCCCTGAAGCCGCGGCGAACGAGGAAGGACGCCCCGACCATCGCCGAGGCCCTGGAGCGGGTCGGGCTGGCGGGACGGGAGAAGGAACAGGTCCACCGGCTCAGCGGCGGGGAGCAGCAGCGCGTCGCCCTGGCCCGCCTCATCGTCAAGCAGCCCGCCCTCGTGCTGGCCGACGAACCGACCGGGGCTCTCGATCACGACAACACCACCCTGGTCGTCGACATCCTCCGGGCCATGAGCGAGGAGGGCTGCGCCGTCGTCATCGCCACCCACGACGACACCGTCCGCGACCGCTGCGACACCGTCCTGACCGTCGGGAGCGCCACACGCCCCGAACCCCTGGCAGAAAGGCAACCCGCATGAACGCCCGCCTCGTCCGGTACCTCGCCCTCGGTGCCCTGCTCCTCGCCGCCACCGCGGTTCTCCTCGTCTACGGCGAGCACGCCTTCGTCATCCTCGGCCGGATCGGGCTCCAGGTGTTCTGACCCCGCAGGACGGGAACCGCCCGCCGTCGGCGTCCGGGGCGGCGAACGGCGCGGCACACCACCGTGCTCCCGGTGGACCGAGCGGGGCCGGAGGGGGCCGCGGCGCGCCGCGGCCCCGGCCGTCCCTTCGGCGGGACGGCCGGGGCCGCGAAGCGGATCGCCCGGGGCGGTTACTCGCCCTTCGGCTCCTCCAGGCGCGGGAAGAGGACCGCGCCCTTCGTCACCGTGGAGCCGGCCGGGAGCTGCCCCCAGCGGCCGGCGTCCTGGACGCGCTGGCCGGCGAGGGCGCCCAGCGAGGCCTCCGCGCCGAGGGAGTCCCACAGGAGCTGGGAGGTGCGCGGCATCACCGGGTTGAGCAGCACCGCGCAGGCGCGCAGCGACTCGGCGGCGGTGTAGAGGATCGTCGCCAGCCGGGCCCGGGCCTCGTCGGAGGAGTCCTTGGCGACCTTCCACGGCTCCTGCTCGGTGAGGTAGCCGTTGACCTGCTTGATGAAGTCGAAGATCGCCAGGATGCCCCCGGAGAAGTCCAGCTCGTCGCCGATGCGCCGGTCGGCCTCGGCGACGGCCTTGGCCAGGCCGTCCTTGACGGCCTGCTCGGCCTCGCCGTCCGCCGTGGACTCCGGCAGGGTGCCGCCGAAGTACTTGCCGACCATGGCCGCCACGCGCGAGGCGAGGTTGCCGTAGTCGTTGGCCAGCTCGCTGGTGTAGCGGACGGAGAAGTCCTCCCAGGAGAACGAGCCGTCCTGGCCGAAGGCGATGGCGCGCAGGAAGTACCAGCGGTAGGCGTCGACGCCGAAGTGCGAGGTGAGGTCCTGCGGCTTGATGCCGGTCAGGTTGGACTTGCTCATCTTCTCGCCGCCGACCAGCAGCCAGCCGTTGGCGGCCACCTTGCCCGGCAGCGGCAGGCCCTGCGCCATCAGCATCGCGGGCCAGATCACCGCGTGGAAGCGGAGGATGTCCTTGCCCACCAGGTGGACGTCCGCGGGGAAGGTCTCCTCGAACTTCTTCTGGTCGGCGCCGTAGCCGACGGCGGTGGCGTAGTTCAGCAGGGCGTCGATCCACACGTAGATGACGTGCTTGTCGTCCCAGGGGATCTTCACGCCCCAGTCGAAGGTGGAGCGGGAGATCGACAGGTCCTCCAGGCCCTGGCGGACGATGTTCACGACCTCGTTCCGCGCCGACTCGGGCTGGATGAACTCCGGGTGCTTCTCGTAGTGCTCCAGGAGCTTCGGCCCGTACTCGGAGAGCTTGAAGAAGTAGTTCTCCTCCTTCAGCATCTCCACGGGCTTCTTGTGGATCGGGCAGAGCTTCTCGCCCGCGAAGTCCCCCTCGCCGTCCAGCAGGTCACCGGGGGACTTGTACTCCTCGCAGCCCACGCAGTACGGGCCCTCGTACTCGCCCTTGTAGATCTCGCCCTTGTCGTACAGGTCCTGCACGAACTCCTGGACGCGGGCGGTGTGCCGCTCCTGCGTGGTGCGGATGAAGTCGTCGTTGGCGATGTCCAGGTGCTCCCAGAGGGGCTTCCAGGCCTCCTCCACGAGCTTGTCGCACCACTCCTGCGGGGAGACCCCGTTGGCGTCGGCGGTGCGCATGATCTTCTGACCGTGCTCGTCCGTGCCGGTGAGGTACCACACCTTCTCGCCGCGCTGGCGGTGCCAGCGGGTGAGCACGTCGCCTGCGACGGTCGTATAGGCGTGGCCCAGGTGCGGAGCGTCGTTGACGTAGTAGATGGGGGTCGTGACGTAGAACGCCTTCGTCCCCTGCTGCTCTGTTCCAGTGGCCGCCATGGGGAAATCCTAACGTTCCGGGGCCCCCGTCCCGCTCCGTGTTCTCCCGGCCGGGGCGGAGGGTGTGCGGCCGGATCCGGACAGTAGGGGTGGTTGAAGTACGCAACCAATCCCACGGTCGTGGTTCACCGCGCGTTCACTATGCGGTCGCCCCTTGTCGCACTGACGCTCATACCGTCCTGACCTGCACGGACACGGACAACGGAGGGGACCATGCGCAAGCTGCTGCCGCTGATCGGTTCGCACCCCGGCGGGAGATCCGCCCTGACCTGCCGCTACCGCTGCGGCGACGCCTGCTTCCACGAGGTGCCCAACACCAGCGGCAACGAGTACGTCGGCGACGTGATCGCCCGCGCCCTCTCCCGTCGGTCGGTGCTGCGCGCCGGCGCCGTGGTCGGCGCCGCCGCGGCCGCCGGAGCGACCGGAATCGGCCAGGCGCCCGGCGCCTCGGCGGCGCCCGCCGCACCGGTGAAGAAGGGCTGGGAGAAGAGCAGGTACCGCCAGGCCGCCCGCGGCCTGCGCTTCACGCCCGTCGCCCCCAACACCACCGACGCCGTGACCGTCCCCGAGGGCTACGCGCAGAACATCGTCATCCGCTGGGGCGACCCCATCCTGCGCGGCGCCCCCGCCTTCGACCCGGCCAGGCAGACCGCCAAGGCGCAGGCCGGCCAGTTCGGCTACAACAACGACTTCCTCACCCTGCTGCCGCTGCCGGGCGAGCGCGACCGCCAGGTGCTCTTCGCCAACCACGAGTACACCGACGAGAACCTGATGTTCCCGGGCTACGACCCGGACAACCCCACCCGCGAGCAGGTCGAGATCGCCTGGGCCGCGCACGGCCTGTCCGTCGTCGTGGTCGAGGAGGACCGCCGCACGGGGAAGCTCACGGCCGTCCCCCGCCACCACCTCAACCGCCGCTTCACCGCGACCACCGAGTTCCGCCTCACCGGCCCGGCCGCGGGCAGCGACCTGCTGAAGACCTCCGCCGACCCCACCGGCACGAAGGTGCTGGGCACCCTCAACAACTGCGCGGGCGGCACCACCCCCTGGGGCACCGCCCTGTCGGGCGAGGAGAACTTCAACCAGTACTTCGCGGGCGCCGCGTCCGTCGCGGACGCCGACACCAGGGCGAAGCTGGCCCGCTACGGCATGACCGGCGGCGCCTCGGAGCGCAAGTGGGAGCGGTTCGACGACCGCTTCGACCTCACCAAGGAGCCCAACGAGGCCAACCGCTTCGGCTGGGTCGTCGAGGTCGACCCGTACGACCCGGACTCCGTCCCGCGCAAGCGCACCGCGCTCGGCCGCTTCAAGCACGAGGCCGCCCAGCCGCGCCTGACCGCCGACGGCCGCCCGGTGGTCTACATGGGCGACGACGAGCGCTTCGACTACTTCTACAAGTTCGTCTCCAGCAAGCGGATGATGAAGGGCTCCAGCCGCGCCGCCCGCGAGCACAACCTCACGCTGCTCGACGAGGGCACCCTCTACGTCGCCAAGCTCACCGGCGACAGCCCGGCGGACCAGGTCGACGGCAGCGGGAAGCTCCCGAACGACGGCGAGTTCGACGGCACCGGCGTGTGGATCCCGCTGGCCACCGGCGACGTCTCGCACGTCCCCGGCATGACGGCCGACGAGGTGTACGTCCACACCAGGATCGCCGCCGACAAGGTGGGCGCCACCAAGATGGACCGCCCCGAGGACGTCGAGCCCAGCCCGCGCACCGGCCGCGTCTACGTCGCGCTGACCAACAACTCCCAGCGCGGCACGGCCGGCAAGCCGGGCGCGGACGAGGCCAACCCGCGCAGCAACAACAAGCACGGCCAGGTGCTGGAGCTGGCCGAGCACTGGGACGACCCCGCCTCCGACGGGTTCGCCTGGCGGCTGTTCCTGGTCTGCGGCGACCCGCAGGACCCGTCGACCTACTTCGGCGGCTTCCCCAAGGACCAGGTCAGCCCCATCTCCTGCCCGGACAACCTCGCCTTCGACTCCTACGGCAACCTGTGGATCTCCACGGACGGCAACGCCCTGGGCTCCCACGACGGCCTCTTCGGCGTGGCGACGACGGGCGAACGCCGCGGCGAGGTGCGGCAGTTCCTGACGGTGCCCGCCGGGGCCGAGACCTGCGGCCCGGTCATCGGCGACCGCCGGGTGCTCGTCGCCGTCCAGCACCCGGGCGAGAAGGACGGCGCCACCTACGACAACCCGGCCTCCACCTGGCCCGACGGCCCGGGCAAGGTCGTCCGCCCGTCGGTCGTCGCCGTCTGGCGCAAGGACGGCCGGAACATCGGCGTCTGACCCGGCGCCCGGCCCGGCTCGCCCCTCCCCGTCCCGCACACACGCCGCCGCCCGCCCCCTTCGAGGGGGCGGGCGGCGGCTCGTCGTGGGCCGTGCCCCCTGAGCAGGGGGAGCGCCGGATCCGGACCGGCACCCCAACTCGCCTGCCCCGCGGGGTGGATGGGGGCCCTTGTCCGGGTTCGCCGCGTGCATCCGTTCGAAACGGGAAGGAGGAAACCCAAGAACCGACACGAAAAGGTGAAGTCATGGAGATAACCGGCATCATCACGGCGATCGTCGTCGGCATCGTGATCGGAGCGCTGGGACGCCTGGTCCTGCCGGGACGGCAGCGCGTCGGCGCCCTGTGGACGATCGCGGTCGGTATCCTCGCGGCCCTGCTCGGCACCTTCATCGCCGCGGGGCTCGGTGTGGCCAGCACCAACGGCATCGACTGGATCCAGGTGCTGATCCAGGTCGCCCTGGCCGCGGTCGGCATCGCCGCCCTGGACCGCAGCAAGGTACGCGCCTGACGGATCGCCGGACCGGCACGTCCCGGCGACTCCCCACCGCGGAGCGCTCCGCCACGGGGTGAGGACTCACCGGCCCGGCGGGCGCGGCGCCCATGGCCGCGCCCGCCGGGCCTCGGGCCGTTCCGGGGCGGGCACGCCCCGCCCCGGAACGGCCCGGGGAGGCCGGGGGCGGTGCTTCCCGGCCTCGTGCGGCCCCGGCCGCGCGCCCCGGCCCGGGGCCGTCCGATCCCCCGGGCCTGAGCGGCTCCCTCGCGTCCGGCGCCGTCACCGTGCATATCTGCCGGTGAGCCGAAAAGTTACGAACGGATTTGCATTCCGGATCTGTCCTTCGGATCCGTCCTCCGGGCCGCGCCCGGTTCGCCCCCGGTTCCGCGTTCCGGATTGCTCCCCGGCGAGGACGGCCGTGGCATACGGTCTGTGCGGAGCCCGGTGTCCGCCGGAGCGGCGCCGGACGGGGAGGGGCGTGGACCGCGTGCACCTGGCCACCGACACCGGGCAGGGCCCGCTGCACTGGCTGCTCCTCCTGGCCGGCCCCACGGCCGCCGCCGTGCTGCTCGCCGCGGCCCGCGGGCTGCGGAGGCGGGGGAGCCGCCGGGGCGCCTGGGCGGGCCGGTCCGCCTCGCTCCTCGCCGGGGCGGTGGCCTGCCACACCGTCGGAGTCCTCTTCATGCTCCGGCTGGAGAACGCGTACCACACCTGCAACGAGGAGCGGTTCGGGTTCCCCGACGGGAGCGGGATCCCCCCGCTCGTGGAGAACGAGGACAGCCTGTTCCCGGTCGGTTCGGTGTGCACCTGGGCGGACGGTCACACCGTCGATCTCGTCCCCTGGTTCGTGAACCCGGCGACGGGACTGCTCCTGGCGGGCGCCGCGGTGTGCGCGGCGCTCGCGCTCGCCCGCACGGGCCGGCCCGGCCCGTGCGTCGGCGCGGACGGTACGGACGGCGCGGTCGGCTGAGGCGTCACACGCCGCCCGGCGGACCCGTACGGGCGGCTATGCGCGGACGCACTCGCGGCAGGCGCGGGCCGAGGCCGCCACCACGGTGTGGAGGACGGCCGCGAGGACTCCGGCGAGCGCGACCGGCGGCCAGTCCGCGGCCAGTGGCGAGAACACGGCGAGCGTGAGCGCGGACAGTCCCATGGCCGCGCCCGTCGCGGTGCCGGTCCACGCGGTCGCCCGGGGCAGCCGGTGCGGGACGGGCAGCCGGCGGGCCAGGGCGCCGGTGGCGGCCAGCGCCGCCGCGGCGAGCAGCGCGGCGGCGACCGCGGCGCCGGCCAGGGGGAACGCCAGGAGCTTCGCCGCGAGGGGCAGCCGGCCGCCGTGGTCCGTGGCCAGGATGAGGTACCAGCAGACGGCCAGGAGCGGGGCGGTGAGGACGACGGCCCGGGCGGTGTGCCGGACCTGGGCGACGGTCAGCTCCCGCTGGCAGGACGGCGCCAGCTCCTCCGCGGTGCCGAACTCGCGCACGGCCTGCCGGACGGCGAGGTCGTGGGGCAGGCCCCGGCCGGCGTACGCCGCCACCGTGTCCGCGAGGCCGTCGCGGACCTCCGCCACCAGCCGCGCCCTGGCCCGGGCCGGGCCGTGGAGGGCTGCCGCCAGGGCCGCTGCGTACTCGTCGGCGTACGTCCCGGCGTCCGCCCCCGCGTCCGTCTCGACGGGGTCGGTCCGCCGTCCGGCCGCGGTCATACGGCGTGCCCCGGCCGCGGGCCGGCGGGGTTCAGGACGGAGCCGATCACCGCCGTGAACTCGCGCCAGGCCGTCCGCTCCTCGGCCAGCGCGCGGCGTCCCGCGTCGGTGAGCTCGTAGCAGCGCCGCCGCCGCTCGCCGACGGAGTCCCAGGTGCTGCGCAGCAGGCCGATCCGCTCCAGCCGGTTGAGCGCCGGGTAGACCGTGCCCGTGCGCAGTTCGAGCGCGCCGCCGCTGCGCCGCTGGACGGCCGTGATGATCGCGTAGCCGTGCAGCGGACCCGGTTCGAGGACGGCCAGCAGCAGCCCGTCCAGGTGGCCCCGTACCGCGTCTGCCTTCATGAGTAGGCAGCCTACACAAGCAATCCATAGGCGTGCTATCTATTGGCAGCCAACGTATTCGTCATCGGTACGGAGAAGAGGTCCGCGGTGACCAAACTGCTGCTGTCCGTGCACGTCCTCGCGGCGATCCTGGTGGTCGGGCCGATCGCCGTGGCCGCCTCGCTGTTCCCCCGCCACGCGCGGCAGGCGGCGTCCGGAGACGGGGGACCGGGGGAGCGGGACGCCGCGGTCGCCGCGGCCCTGCACCGGATCTGCCGCGGCTACGCCGTCGTCGGGGTCGCCGTACCGGTCTTCGGGATCGCCACGGGCGCGCGGCTCGGCGTCCTCACCGACGCCTGGCTGCTCGTCTCGCTCGTCCTGACCGCGCTCGCCGCGGCCGTCCTGGTCCTGGCGATCGTGCCCGGCCAGCGGCGGATGCTCGACCCGGACGGCGGCCCGTCCGGCCCGGAGGAGACGCGGTCGGCGGCGGCCCGGCTGGCCATGCTCACCGGCGTCTTCAACATCCTGTGGGCGGTCGTCACCGTCCTGATGATCGTCCGCCCCGGCTCCACCACGGGAGCGTGACCGGGATGGGCCCGTCCACCCTGCGGATCGCCGCCGGCACCGAGGCCGCGTCCCTGGCCGTCCTGCTGGCCAACCTGCTCACCGTCCACGCGGAGGCGGTCACCTCGCTCGGCGGACCGCTGCACGGCACGGCCTACCTCGCCACCGTCGCGGCCACCTGGCAGGCCACCACCCCCGCCGAACCGGGCGCACGCCGCCGCGCCCTCGTCCCCGGCGTCGGCGGCCTGCTCGCCCTGCGCCGCATCCGGAGGACCGCCGCCCCCGCCGCCCGGGAGGGCTGACACGCCGGGCCGGTGCGGGGAGCCGTGCCATGCCGGTCCGGCTATTCCCACAGCCGGTCGTGGGTGTCCCGCGCCTCGCGCAGGTACGGCTCGGTGGCCGCCGGTTCGTCCCGCGCGATCCGCCTCAGCAGGTCGACCGCCTCGGCCGACGCCTTCCGGGCCCGGTCCGAGCGGTCCCCGGCCAGGAGCCGGACACGGGCGAACGCCGCGAGCGTGTGGGCCAGTGCGTCCCGGTGGGCACGCCGGTTCCCGCGCGCGAGCAGCCGGGCGAGCGACACGGCCTCCTCGGTGGTGTCGGCCGCCTCCCGCGCCCGTCCGGCCTCGGCGAGACGGAGACCGTGACTCGCCAGCGCCAGGGCCAGGTACGAGCGGAAGACGGGGAGGGCGTCGGCCAGACGGCGGTGGATGGTGACGGCCTCCCCGGCGGCGCGGAGCGCCTCCGGGTGCCGCTCCGGCACCGCCGCCAGATGCTGCCCGAAGCTCTTCAGCGCCCCGGCGAGAAGGACTTCGCCCATGAGGCCGGCCTGGCCGGGGAGTCCACGGCAGAGGTCGGCGGCTTCCTCCAGGATCCCCAGGGCGCCCTCCTCGCCCAGCTCGGCGGCGAGCCCGCCGTACGTGACGAGCGCCGTCGCCGTGGTGGGGTCGGGAGCCGTACCCGGACCGGCCGCCGCCCGGCCGGTGCTCACCGCGTCCGAGGCCGCCTTGAGGGCCGCCGCACCGTCTCCCGCGTGGAAGAGCAGGGCGGCCAGCTGGGACTGCGCCTCGGACATCCAGGACAGGACCTTCCCCCCCGGGTTCCGGCCGGCCGCGTGAAGCGCCAGGAACCCGGCTTCGGCCTCCCGGGTCGGCGGCAGCGCGTCGGCGCGGCGACCGCACAGCACCAGGCGGTTCCCGAGCATCAGCGCCGCGTGCGCCGCCGCGAACCGGGCCTCGTCGGTGTCCCGGCGCTTCCGTAGGTCGCGGCGGAGGACGAGCACCTCCTCGGCGACCTCGCGGGCCTTCTCGCGCCGGTCCAGCATCCACAGCTGATCGCCGTACTTCCCCAGGTACTCCGCGAGTCCGGCCTGGTGGCGGCCGGGATCGCCGTCCGCGAGCCGGCGGCCGACGGCCACGGCCTCCCTCGCCCGGCGGAGGGCCCGCTCGCGCTGCCCCAGGAACTGCAGGAGCACACCGGTGGAGGAGAGGATCATGGCCAGGTCGCTCTCGTACCGGCCGGGCGCGGACCTGACCAGGGCCCGCAGTCTGCGCGCCGCCTCCGCCCCCGCCGATGCCGCCTCCTCGTACCGGCTCAGCTCGATCAGGCAGTTGTACTTGACCATCCAGTTCTTGGCGAGGGCGTCCGTGAAGGCCCCGGCCCTGCCCCGCGCCAGCCTGCGGTTGATGGCGATGGCCTCCTCGGCGGTGCGCAGGGCCGAGTCGAGTTCACCGGCCTGCCGCAGCAGGCCGGTGAGGTTGTTGAGGCAGCCCGCGAGACCCGGAAGGTGGGCTTTCGGAGAGGTGTCGGCCAGCGACCGGTAGATCGGTTCGGCCTCCTCCAGGGCGGTGCGGGCCTCGTCCGGCCGTTCCGCGTGCTCCAGGCAGAGGGAGAGGGTGACGAGGGCCATCGCGAGCTTGTCGCGGAACGCTCCCGGGTGTGCCGTGTCCAGCTTCCGGTACGCCCGGACGGCTTCCTCGGCGGTCTCCAGGGCCCGGCTCCGCTCCTCGTGTTCGAGCAGGCTGTTGGCCAGGGAGTTCAGGGTCAGGGCCAGGTCGGGGTTGTGGGCTTGGGGATGTCTGGTGGCCAGTTCGCGGAACAGCTCCACCGACTCCTCGATGGCGACCAGCGCCTCGTCGTGCAGTCCCATGCCCGCCAGGTCGATGTAGAGGCCGTTGAGGGCATGGGCGAGGTCGGCGCGGTACACCTCCGGACGGGCGCCGTCCAGCCGGCGGCGGATGGCTACGGCCTTCCGGGCCGCCTCCAGCGCCCTGCTCGTCAGACCCATGAGACCGGCGGCGGTCGAGAGAGCGGCGAGCGCCCCGGCCAGGCCGGGCCGGAACGCGTCGGGATTCGCGTCGGCCAGGCCCTCGTGGAGGGCGACGGCCTCCTCCGCCGTCTTCAGCGCCTCCTTCCGCAGGCCGCACTCCGTCAGGCAGCCCGCCAGGTTCTGCAGACCTTCGGCCAGGAGGGAGGTGGACTCCTCGTCGCCCCCGCACAGCGCGTACAGATCGCGCCGGAGTTCCACGCACTCCTCGGTGGTCCGCAGGGCGGCCGCGTCGTCGCCGAGTTCGCCCTGGGCCAGGGCCAGCGAGGACAACCCGCGGGAGAAGTGGCCGAGTGCCACCGGGTCACCGGACCGGGCCTCCTCGCGGAGCAGCTCGACGGCCGTCAGGGCGGCTCGGAGCGCCTCCGTCCGCCGGCCGAGGGCACTGTGGTGGAGGGCCGCGTTGTTGTGGCAGCCGCCCAGTTCGGCCCTCCGGTCCGGGAGGTGCGCGGGCAGCTCCTGCCACAGGTCGATGGCCTCCTGGGTCACCCGGAGGGCTTCTTCGCGCTCTCCCATGCTTGCCAGGCGCTTGGACAGCTCCCGCAGGGCGACGGCGAGCCGCGCCCGCCGTTCCGGGGCGTCGCCCGCCTGCTCGCGGTGGACCTCGACGATCCGCCGGTGGAGGCGGAGGGCCCAGGGGGCGAGGTTCTGCGTGCTTCTGGGGAGGTGCGCTGCCAGGCGCTCCAGGTCCGGCAGGGACGTGCGGGGGTCGTCGACGATCGCCTCGAGCGCGTTCAGCAGCGGACCGGGGTCCTCCACCCTGGTGGCCACGTCGATCGCCGGAAGGGCCAGGACGTCGCGGTGGCGGAGGCACCAGTCGGTCAGCTCTCTCCCGAGGACGCCTCGGACGGTCGCCCGGGTGGTGAGGGTGAGGAACAGGGCGGCCTGGTCGGGGGTGGCCCCGGACAGGAGGCCGTCGGCGAGTCTCGGGCTCTTCGCCAGCCGGCCGCCGACGAAGCGCTCGGCCAGCCGATCGGGCTGGAGGACGCCGACGGGGCGGCCGTCGGCGGGAGGAAGGACGGACCGGAGCCAGGAGAGCACCGAGTGGATCCGGTCCTCGCGCTGGTCCGCCAGGAGCGGCACGCGCCGGACGAACGCGTCGGCCTGGTCGTGGTCCCGCGGGCGCAGTACGGTCACCGCCGCCACCGCGTCGAACAGGGCGTCGGGCGACAGCGCGGGGCGCAGCCCGTGTGCGGAGGCGACTCGCGTCCAGTGCGACCGCTCATGGGAGAGCAGCCGTTCCTCCACGGCCGCGGTCGTGGGACGGGAGGCGCTGTCGGAGACGGGGGCGTCGAGGAGACCCACCAGGGCGGTCATGTGCAGGGTGAGGGGAGAACCGAGGTGGCCGCCGGGGGCGAACGGGGGCAGTCCGCCGGCAGGGGCTTCCCCGGGGCGGCGCTCCCCGCCGGACATGCCGTCCAGGGCCGAGGAGAACGCGCGGACGGCTTCACGGTACGAGCGCCGCTGCGCCCCGGGGCTCGTGTCCAGATCCGGCAGGGCGATCGTCAGCGCTCCGCTCATGAGCGTCGCGACCGACAGTGAGGGCTCGCGATCCCGGAGGTCGGCCCACCAGCCGTCCGACCTGGCCAGGAGCAGGACCTTGATCCGGGTGCTCCGGTTCCGCACGGCGAACTCCAGCGCGGCCGCGGTCTCCTCGGCGCGGCTGTCGGCGCCGTCGATCACCATGAGCAGCGGCATCGCGGGCGGCGGCAGCCGGCGGACGGCGTCGGGTTCCCCCGGTTGCAGCCACAGGACCGCCCAGTCCTCCTCCTGCTCCTCCTCCGCGACCAGACGACGGGAGAACTCCAGGGCCAGGCGGGTCTTCCCCCGGCCGCCGGGAGCGTGGACCAGGGCCGCTCCCGGTCCTGGCCGCCGCGACCACTCGTACAGGCCGGCGAGCTGCTCGCCGCGGCCGGTGAAGGGCACGACGCCGCGGCCCGGATGGAGCAACTCCATGACCGAGACGGGGATCTGGTGCCGGCCGATCCTGTGCTCGTGGTCGGCGAAGCCGGCGTACTCGGCGGGTTCGAGCACATGGGTGCCCGGCGCCCCGTACCGGTCGAGGGCTTCCCGGAACCCTTCCGCCCGGAGCAGGACGGCGGCCGGTTCCGCCTCCAGCCGGGCGGGCAGGTGGCCGGGCAGCTCGGCGGTCACGACGCCCGTCAGGAGATCCCCGCAGAACACGGCCGCCCCGGACATGCCTCCCCACGGCGATCCCCCGGCCGGGCGTGGAGGGGTGGTGGTGCAGTCGATCACGTATGTGCCGCCGACGAGGCCGTTGCCGGGGCTGATGGTGCCGAAGACCTGCGTCCCCTCGCCCGCTCGGTGCTCCGAGCGGGAGAAGCCCCACATGAGGCACTCCACGCGGACACGCTCCCCGACGATGCGCCCCCAGCGGGACGGGTCCGGCACGGCGTGCTCCCGGCCGGGCACGTGGACCAGGGCGGCGTCGACGTACCGGCCGCCGTGCCGCCCGGGTCCACGAGCGCCGGAGGCGTACGGCATGCCGCGCCACACGACCTCCCCCGGATGCGCCAGGTCCTGTTTCAGCCTGCTCACGCGGACCGGTGAGCCCACCTCGCCCACGGCGTGAGCGGCGGTCAGTACGAGCCCCTGCAGGATCTCGTACCCGGACCCCCACGTCCCGGGAGTCTCCACGCGCACCACACGGCTGCTGTCCATCCCCGTCCCCTTCGCCGGTCAGCGGTACGCCACCCCACGGCCCCCGGCCCCGCCCGGCCGGAGGGAAAGCCCGTGTCGGGGTCAGCGCCTGCGGAAGTGCCGCTCGCTCCCGGAGGGCGAGTCGGGGACGGGGGCGTCCTCGGGCGCCGATACCAGGACGGGACCGCCGTCCGCCCGGCGAGGGGTGAGGGTGAGGGCCACACGGTGGCCGCGTCCCCGGGTCAGACCGCCCTCGGCGTCGGCCGTGAGGACCCACGCGCGGAAGCCCGACTTCCCCCGGACCTCCTGCCGGAGTTCGACCTGGAACTCCATCTCGATCGGGCCGACCTCGAAGGCGACGTCCCTGCCCGTGCCGCGGGAGGCGGCCTCCAGCAGGCTGTCGCGCAAGGCGGCGACGGCTTCGGCGAGTTCGATCTCCACAGAGGGCCCCCCGTGCTCCGGCGACGTGCTCGGCGCCGTCCGTTCCCGGCGGGCGGTCCGCCGGACCGCTCCCCACCGGCCGGCGGCCGCGAGGGCGCGGACGCGTGGTCGACTGTAGCGACCCTCTGTCGCGCCTGCCATACGTTCCGTGCTCCTTCTTCCGGTCCGCACGGAGAGGCCGGGACCGGGTCCGTCCGGCCGGGACCGGACGGACGGACCCGGAGCCCGGGCGGGGGCGCCGGCCCGGCGGGCCGGGGCGAGCGCGCCCGCTCACAGCCGCTCGAAGCCCCGCATCCGCTCCCAGTCCGTGACCGCGCGTTCGAAGGCGGACAGCTCCGCGCGGGCGGCCCGCGCGTAGTGGGCGACGACCTCCTCGCCGAAGAGCTTGGGCGCGATCTCGCTGGTCTCCCAGCGGTGCAGGGCCTCGCCGAGGGTGGCGGGCAGGCGGGGGACGGCGGTGTCGGCGAGGGCGTTGCCGGTGTGGGGGGCGGGGAGGGGGAGGCGGTTGTCGATGCCGTACAGGCCCGCGGCCACCATGGCGGCGACGGCCAGGTACGGGTTGGCGTCGCCGCCCGGCACCCGGTGCTCGATGCGCAGCGACGGCCCCGAGCCGACCACCCGCACGGGGCAGGTGCGGTTGTCGGGCCCCCAGGCGATGCCGGTGGGGGCGAACGCGCCGGGCTGGAGGCGCTTGTAGGAGTTGACGTTGGGCGCCATCAGCAGGACGAGGTCGGGCAGGCAGGCGAGCTGCCCGGCGACGAAGTGGCGCATCAGCTCCGACATCCCGTCGCCCGCGCCGCCGTCGGCGAGGACGGGCGTGCCGTCCGTGCCGCGCAGCGAGAGGTGGACGTGGCAGGAGTTGCCCTCGCCGCCGTCGAACTTCGGCATGAAGGTGAGGGCGACGCCCTCGGCGGCGGCGATCTGCTTGGCGCCGTTCTTGAAGAAGACGTGGTTGTCGCAGGTGGTCATCGCCTCCGTGTAGCGGAAGACGATCTCGTACTGGCCCGGGTGGCACTCCGCGCGGGCGGTCTCCAGGACCAGTCCGGCGCGGACCATCTCGCGGCGGATGCGGCGGACGACGGGCTCGATCCCCTCCAGGCCCTGGAGGGAGTAGTCGGTGTTGTAGCGGGTGGCGGGCCGCAGGCCGGAGTAGCGGCGCTCCCACGCCTCGCGGTAGGAGGCGGTGAAGGCGAGGAACTCCAGCTCGGTCCCGGCGTGTGCGGCCAGGCCGCGTTCGGCCAGGCGGTCGAGCTGGACGCGCAGTACGCGGCGGGGCGCGACCTCCACCGGAGCGCCGCCGGGCCAGACGGCGTCGGCGAGGACGAGGGCGGTGCCGTCGTCCCAGGGCAGGCGGGTGCGGAGGGTGGCCGGGTCGGGGCGCAGGACGAAGTCGCCGAAGCCGCTGTTCCAGGCGTCGACGGCGTAGCCGGGCCCGGTGTCCATCTCGACGTCCGTGGACAGCAGGTAGAGGCAGGCGCCGAAGCCCTGCCGGGCCGCCTCGTCCAGGAAGTGGGGGACGGACAGGCGGCTGCCCATCAGCCGGCCCTGGAGGTCGGGGACGGCGACGATCACCTCCTCGACGCGGCCCGCCTCGGCCTCGGCGCGTAATTGTTCGTAGCCGTCGGTCACTTGGGCTCCTCTCTCTCGCCGGTTCCGCCGGTTCCGCCGGCGGGGAGTGCGGTCGCCAGGGGGTTGGCGACGGTGCCGTGGACGACGTCGAAGCCCTCGTCGCGGTCGGCGCGGTCGTGGAAGGCGCCGCCCAGGAGCTGTTCGCGGTTGAGGGCCACCCGGTCGAAGACGGGCGCGAGCAGGCCGAACTCCTCGAACTGGTCCGTGAGTTCGGGGAAGCGGGCGTGGTAGCGGTCGACCTCGGCGCGGACCAGGCGCCAGAAGTCCCCCTCGGGGACGCCCAGGTGCTCCTCGACGAGGGGCGCGAAGAAGCGGAAGTGACCTGCGAAGACGGCGCTCAGCAGCGAGTGCGCCAGCTCGCGCGCCGGCCAGCGGAGCAGGACGGCCCCGGCCCGCTCCGGGAGCCCCGCGTACTCGGGGCGGTCGCCGGGAAGCAGGTTGACGTCCTCGGCGAAGTCCTTGAGGGCGACGCCGACCGGGGTCTCGTCGGCGCCGAAGAGGACGACGGTGTTCTCGCCGTGCGGGCAGTAGGCGACGCCGTGGCGGTACAGGTAGTGCAGCAGGCCGGGCAGCAGGGCCGCCAGGAAGCGGGCCAGCCAGTCGCGCGGGGCCAGGCCGGAGCGTTCCACCAGCTCGGCCGCCAGCGCCCTCCCGTCCGAGCCGGTCTTCAGCAGGGCGGCCATGGTGCGGGCCCTCTCGCCGTCCCGCAGCACCCCGGCCACCGGCTCGCGCCACACCGCGCCCAGCAGCTCGTGGTAGCGGTACGGGGCGTCGGCCACCGACTCGTACAGCGGGTGGTGGACGGCCACGGACGCCACCTCGCCGAGCGGGTGGAAGCGCACCCCGTCCCTCAGGTACGGGTCGGCGTCGCGTATCGCCCGGAGCCAGGCGCTGACGTCGGGCGCGGCCTGCGTCGGCGCGCCGGCCAGCCCGCGCCACACCAGCGTGTTGCGGATCAGGAGGGGGACCTTGACGTTGCGGCGCTCCGGACGGTCGAGGTTGGCGAGGGTGCGGACCGACTGGAGGGGCCGGTAGCGGTCCGGCCCCTCGCCGAGCGGGACGATCCGGCCGTCGGCGAGGTAGGGCGCGAAGAGGGGCCCGACGGCCTCGTCCCAGTGGAAGGGGTGGACCGGCAGCCAGACGAACTCGCCCGTCCCGTACGGCCCCCGGGAGCAGGCGTCGGCCAGGACGGCGGCGAAGCGCTCGCGGGTGGCGGCGTCCAGCTCCTCGGCGAGGAGGGTCCCGGAGTCCAGGCCGGGCACGCCCGCGTACGAGGCCAGGGAGGTGTGCGCCGCCGCCCAGCGCAGCCGCACCTCGCCGGCGGCCTCGGGGGCGTAGGCGGCGGCGTCGGAGGCGGAGAAGCCCAGGCGTCCCTTGTTGAGCAGCATGCAGGGGTGGCCGTCCTGGTGGGCCTCCAGGTCCAGGTGGTCCAGGTCGGCGAGGTCGGCGGCGGGCAGGTCGCGGGCGATGGTCTCGGCCTGGGCGCGGCGGGTGGCGGTCAGCTCGCGCAGCACCTCGGCGGTGGTGGGCCCGTCCCAGCCGAGCACCGGGCGGGCGTCGAGCAGCAGCCGCTCGGGCCCCGCCTCCTCGCCGCCGCCGGGCTCCGGGTGGCGGCGGAGGGTGCCGGGGACGAGACGCCAGGAGCCGAACGCGCCGCGGGCGGCGCGGAACGTCCAGTGGACGCCGTCGCCCAGCTCCAGCCGCCAGTCGCCGGGTCCGGGGCCGGGCACGGGGACGAGCAGTTCCTCGTAGGCGAACTCCTCGACGGCCTTGGCCAGGAGCCTGCGTCCGGCCTCCGCCCAGGCCTCGCGGGGGAAGGAGGTCATCGGACGGCCTCCCCGGCGTGCGGGCCGGGCGCCCCGAAGGTCGTCCAGGCCGCCTGCCGCGGCACCCTCAGCACCGTCCGTCCGGCGGCGGAGTTGAGGATCGTCGCGGCCCGCCACGCGCCCAGGGTGAGGTCGGGAGCGCCCACGCCGTGGGTGTGGAGCTCGGCGTTCTGGACGTACAGGGTGCCGGTGACGGCCGGGTCGAGGGCGACGCGGTAGGAGCCGTCGACGCGGTAGCGGCCCCTGTCGTCCCAGTCGACCAGCTTCTCCAGGGGGTCGAGGAAGGCCGGGCGGACGGCCGCGTAGCCGGTGGCGGCGACGACCGCCGAGGTGCGGACCTCGAACTCCGTGCCCTGCTCGGCGTGGCGGCAGGCCAGGACGTACCCGTCGCCGTCGGGGCGGGCGGCGGTGACCTCCACGCCGGGGTGGAGGCCGGCGCGGGGCCGCCGGCCGCCGATGGTCCGCTCGTACAGCTCGTCGTGGATGTCGGCGAGCGTCTCCGCGCTGACGCCCTTGTAGAGCTGCCACTGCTCGCGCACCAGCCGCTCCCGGGTGGCCTCGGGCAGACCGCGGAAGTAGTGGACGTAGTCGGGGGTGAAGTGCTCCAGGCCGATCTTGGAGTACTCCATGGGCGCGAACGCCGGAGTGCGCGCCAGCCAGCGCACGTAGGGGCCGCCGCGCCCCTCGCCGTCCTGGTGCCGCAGCAGGTCGAGCACCACCTCGGCGCCGGACTGGCCGGCGCCGACCACCGTGACGTCGTCCCGCGCGGCCAGGGCGGCGCGGTGGGCGCGGTAGTCGGCGCTGTGCAGGACGCGTCCGGCGTGCGCGGGCGAGAGCAGCGGGCGCAGCGCCTCGGGGACGGCCGGGCCGGTGCCCACCCCCAGGACGACCCGGCGGGCCAGGACGCGCGCCTCGCGTCCGTCCGCCGAGCGGTGGGTGACGGCGAACGCCCCGTCCGCCGCGTCCCACTCCACGGCGGTCACCTCGGCGCCGAAGCGGCACGACGGCAGGCGTTCGGCGACCCAGCGGCAGTAGTGGTCGTACTCGCGGCGCGGGACGTGGAACCGCTCGGAGAAGAAGAAGGGGAACAGCCGCTCGTGCTCGCGCAGGTAGTTCAGGAACGACCAGCGGCTGGTGGGGTCGGCCATGGTCACCAGGTCGGCCAGGAACGGCACCTGGAGGACCGTGCCCTCCAGCAGCAGGCCCGGGTGCCAGGAGAAGGAGGGGCGGCGGTCCAGGAACAGGGCGCGCAGTCCCGGCACGCCGTCGCAGAGGGCGGCGAGGGAGAGGTTGAACGGGCCGATGCCGACGCCGAGCAGGTCGTACACGCCGCCGTGCGCGCCGCCGTGTGCGCTGTCGTGCATGCCGGCGTGCGCGCCGTCGTGGACGGTTTCCCGCGCGCCGCCGCCCGTGTCGTGCGCCGGGGTGGGGTGATCGGTCACGGCCGTACCTCCGCGAGGGGGTTGGGAAGATCGATGTAGACGGACTGGGTGCGGACGTCGCCGACCAGCTCGTCGAGCCCGTCCACGCAGGTCAGGAAGTTGCCCTTGCAGCGCAGGACCGGCGCGTCCAGCAGCAGCCCGAGGAGGCCCTTGGCACCGGGCTCGGCGGCGCGCAGCCGCTCCAGCGCGCCGCGCACCACCCGCAGCAGCGTCCCCTCGTCGGCCAGGCCGTACGCGCCGAAGGCGCCCACCAGGCCGAGGAGGTTGCCGATGCCCAGGTAGTAGGCGACGCGCTCGTCGACGAACGCGTCGTCGAAGACCAGCTCCACCCCCTCGGCCACCCCCGGCAGCAGCCGGTCAAGTTCGGCGGCGCGGGAGGCGGCCGCGTAGTAGCCCTGGCTGTCGCGGTACCGGCCGGCGACGGGCAGCCCGTCCCGGCCGAGGGCCACCAGGGTGTTCTGGTGGTGCGGCTCCAGGCCGATGCCGTACCGGGCCCGGAGCCGGATCAGCGGGACGGCCAGCACGTCCAGGTAGCGGGCCAGCCAGCGCGCGGACGCCTCGGCCGGGGAGAGCCCGTGGGCGCGGGCGGCGCGCTCCACGGCCTCGCACAGCAGGGCCCGGTGCGGCGGAGGGGAGCCGTCGCCCGGCCCGGTGCGCTCGGCCGTCAGCCCCGCCACGCACAGGGCGTCGCCGGTGCCGCCGTGGGAGGAGCCCCGGAAGGGGTTGTCGCGGATCGCCGTCTCCAGGCCCGTCTCCGCGTCCCCGGCGCCCACCGACACCCAGGCGAAGTCCCGCAGGATCCCGAACTCCGGGTGCTCGGCGCGCAGCCAGGCGCCCGGGCCGGGCCGCCCGGGCGCGGAGGCCGCCAGCAGCCGGGCGGCCCGCACGCCCAGCCGCAGCTCGCCGCGGAGGTTGTTGCGGCGGGAGTTGGTGATCCGCATCCCCAGCGACAGCTTGAGCATCACCGCCGCGTCCGGGCGGTGGACGGTCCGCACCGAGGACGTCGGGTGCCAGGCGGGACCGGCCTGCCCCAGCGGGCGCAGCAGCCCCGCGTCCAGCAGGGCGGCGGTCTCCGGGCGTCCGGCCGCCTCGCGGGCCTGCCAGGGATGGGCGGGCACCGGGACCATCCCGCCGGGCACGTCCACGCCCGCGGCGAGCGAGCGCAGCAGGCCGGCCGGGGGGCGGCCGTCGGCGCTCCCGCCGACGACCGCGTCCGGGTGCGCGGCGAACCAGTACAGCGGGAACGAGCCGCGCGACTCCGGCGAGTACGCGGCCAGTTCGGCGTCGGACGCGCCCTCGCGGCTCTTGGGCGCGGGGTGGAAGGGGTGGCCCAGCAGCAGCGCCTGCTCGGCGTCCAGGAACGGCGTCGGACCCGCCGTGCCGGGGGGCTCCGCCCGGCGCCGGGCCAGGTGGCCGGCGGTGCGGCGGGCGGAGTCCAGTACCCGTCCCACCGCGTCCGCGCCCGGCTGGGGCGGGCGGCCCCGGCCCAGGACGGCCTCCCGCACCAGCGCCGCCGCCACCAGCGCCACGTCGGCCGGGAGGCTCCCGCCCCGCTCGGAGACCACGACGCGCGCCTCCCCGAAGCGGTGCCACCCCGTCGCCGACCGGTACCGCACCGGGACCCGCAGCGTCAGTCCGCTGGTGGGCAGGACGACGTGCAGCGACCGCCCGGCGTCCGGGACGTCGGTGCCGGTCTCGCGGACGTACGCGCGCAGCAGCCGCTCCGTGGCGGCGGCGTCGGCGGCGCGCAGGGGGTCGGGATGGTCCAGCGGGTCGCCGGCGGTCCACGGCGGGCCCCCGGTCCACGGCTCGGGGTTCACACGGCCACCTCCTCCGCCCGGCCCGCCGCGGCGACCGCGTCCAGCAGCCGCGCCACGTCGTCCGGGGTCGCGTACGGATTGAGCAGGGTGAGCTTGAGGCGGACCCGGCCCGGCCCCTCGCCCGGCAGTTCGGTGCGCCCGACGACCGCGCGCCCCTCGCGGAGCAGCCTGCGCCGCAGCGCGGCGTTGACCCGGTCCGTCCGCCCGGGGCCGTCCGCGCCGTCCGCGCCACCCGTGCCGTCCGTCGGCAGGTAGCGGAAGAGGAGGACCGACAGGACGGGGTCGCAGTGGAGCTCCAGCCGCGGATGGGCGCGGACGGCCGCCGCCCCGGCCAGCGCCAGGCCGTGGCAGGCGTCCACCAGGCGGCCCAGGCCCTCGCGGCCCAGCGCGCGGAGCGTGACAGCCATGGGAAACGCGTCCGCGCGCCGGGTGGTGCGCGGTGACAGACCCAGCAGGCTGGGGTAGCCGGCCTCCTCGTCGTCGCGCGGGTTGAGGTAGGCCGCGCGCCGCGCCAGGGAGGCGTACGTCTCCGCGCGCCGCACCAGGAACACGCCCGCCGCGGCGGGCTGCCAGCCCAGCTTGTGCCAGTCCAGGGAGACGGAGTCGGCCAGCGCGATGCCGTCCAGCAGCGGGGCGAGCCGGTCCGACAGCAGCGCGCCGCCGCCGTAGGCCGCGTCCACGTGCAGCCAGGCGCCCGCTTCGGCGGCGGCCTCCGCGCAGGCGCGCAGCGGGTCGACCGCACCGGTGTCGGTCGTCCCGGCGGTGGCGACGACGGCGACCGGCAGCTCGCCGTCGTCCGCGCACCGCTTGAGGGCGCCGGCCAGGGCGTCCGGGTCCATGCGCAGCCCGTGGTCGACGGCGACGGGCACCACCGCGTCCTCGCCCAGGCCCAGCAGGGCGGCGGCCCGCTGGACGGAGAAGTGCGCGGCGGCGGAGGCGAACACGCGAGGCCGCGGCCCGCCCCGGGGCACGCCCTCCAGCTCCGTCCGCCGCCCCGACGCGCGGCCCAGCACCCGGTCGCGGGCCAGCATCAGCCCCAGCAGGTTGGACTCGGTGCCGCCGGAGGTCAGCACCCCGGCCGCCTCGTCGCCGTAGCCCACCAGGCGGGCCAGTTCCTCCAGCAGCAGCGTCTCCAGGACGGTGGCGGCCGGGGCCTGGTCCCAGGAGTCCTGGGAGGGGTTGAGCGCGGAGACCGCCAGGTCGGCGGCGGCGGCGACGGCCAGCGGCGGGCAGTGCAGGTGCGCGGCGCAGGACGGGTCGGCCGGGTCGGCGCTGCCGTACGCCAGCAGCGCCGTCAGCCGGGGCAGCGCGTCCTCGCCGGAGGCCGCCGCGAACTCCCCGGCGACGTGCGCCGCCAGCTCGCCGGGCGTGGTGGCGGGGACGGGCCCGCCGCGCCGCCCGGCGCCCTCGGCGAGGGCCGCCAGCACGGTGCGCAGCAGCGGCTCCAGGGCCGTGGGGCCGGCCGTGCCGCCGGACAGGGCGGGCGCGCCGGGCACGGGGGGAGCGGTGGACGCGCCGGGCGTGCCGGGGGGCTCGCCGGCCGTGCCGCGCGCCGCCGGGACGCGGGCCGCTCCGCGGACGCCGCCCGTCCCGGGGCCCCGGCCCGTCACGCCGGCCGCCCGGTGTCCCGCCGGGCCGCGCCCGCACGGACCCCGCCGCCCCCGCCGTCCCGCCCGCAGGTCACCGCGGCGATCGCGTCGGCCAGCCGGTCCAGCACGGCCTCGGCCTCCTCGTCGGTGATCACCAGCGGCGGCAGCAGCCGCACCGTCGCGTCGTACCGCCCGCCCAGCTCCACGATCAGCCCCCGCTCCAGGCACGCCGCCCGCACCCGGTCCGCCGTGCCGGGCGCGGGGGGACGGGCGCCGCAGGAGTCGGGCGGGCCCTCCGGATCGACCAGCTCCACACCGATCATCAGGCCCCGCCCCCGCACGTCCCCGATCGCGGGCAGCGCGCCGCGGAGCGCGTCCAGCCGGGCCGCCATCCGCGCGCCGACCTCGGCCGCCCGTCCCACCAGGCCCTCGCGCGCCACGTACCGCAGGGTGGCCGCGCCGGCCGCCATCGCCAGGGTGTTGCCGCGGAAGGTGCCGGTGTGCGCGCCGGGCGCCCAGACGTCGTAGTCCTCCCGGTAGACGACCACCGCCAGCGGCAGGCTGCCGCCGATCGCCTTCGACATCACCATCGCGTCCGGCACGACCCCGCTGTGCTCGACCGCCCAGAACGCGCCCGTGCGCCCCACCCCGGTCTGCACCTCGTCCACGATCAGCGGAATGCCCCGCTCGGCGGTGATCCGGCGCATCGCGCGCAGCCACCCGTCCGGGGCGGGCACCGCGCCGCCCTCGCCCTGCACCGGTTCCAGGATCATCGCGGCGGGCGGCACCACGCCCCCCTTCGGATCGTCCAGCAGCCGCTCGGCGTAGGCCGCCGACAGCTCCGCCCCGCGCTCCCCGCCCACCCCGAACGGGCAGCGGTAGGAGTACGGGTACGGCAGCCGCGTCACGTCGGCCGCGAGGCCCGGCACCGGCCGTTTGACGGCGACCCCGCCGGAGACGGCCAGCGCGCCCGCCGTCATCCCGTGGTAGGCGCCGGTGAAGGCCAGCAGGCCCTGTCGCCCGGTGGCGGTCTGCATCAGCTTCAGCGCCGCCTCCACCGCGTCCGTGCCGGCGGGTCCGCAGAAGTGGATCCGGGCCCGGTCGGCGAAGGCGGGCGGCAGCGTGGCGAACAGCGCGTCGGTGAACTCGTCCTTCTGCGGCGTCGCCAGGTCCAGCGCGTGCAGCGGCGCCCCGCTCTCCAGCGTGCGCCGCACGGCCTCGGTCACCACGGGATGGTTGTGCCCCAGGGCGAGGGTGCCCGCACCGGAGAGGCAGTCGAGGTAGCGGCGTCCGTCGCAGCCCTCCACCGTCATGCCGTACGCGCGGGCCGGGACGACGGGGAAGGAGCGGGCGTAGGTGCGGGCCGAGGACTCCCGCGCCCGCTGACGGCGCAGGATGGCGTCGGCCGCGGCGGACGCGGCGGACACGGTGGACGCGGCGGACGCGGTGGACACGGTGGGCGGGGTGGACACGGTCATGTGGTGACGCTCCGTCAGGAGTGCGCCGGTACGGCCGCGGCCGTACCGGGGGCGGTCAGAGCAGGTGGCGTTCCGCGACGGGGTGGCCGAGGAAGCTGTGCATCGCGAACTCCCAGCCGTAGGAGCCCGCATAGGGGAAAACGACCAGATCGCCCGCACGTACGCGGTCCACCCGGACATCGCGCACCAAGGTGTCCTCGGGCGTGCACAGCTCGCCGACGACCGTCACCCGCGCACCGGCCGCCCCGGGCCGCGGCAGGCCGTCCGGCCACCGCTCGACGGGCAGCACGGCGATGTTGTGCACCAGGTCCCAGGAGGTGGGGAGCTGGAAGTGGTTGATGCCGCCGCGCAGCACCACGAAGACGGTGCCGTAGCTGTGCTTGACGTCGGTCACCTCGGCCGCGTACCAGCCGCAGTCGGCCACCAGGAAGCGCCCCGGCTCCAGGACCACCCTCACCCCGGGCGGCGGCTCCGCCCGCCCGGCCAGTTCCCCGAAGCGGGCGACGTCGAACGGCTCCTCGCCCGCGAGCTCCTCGAACGCCACGCCCAGACCGCCGCCGATGTCCACGTGGCGCAGGTCGACGCCGTGCCCGCGGGCGGTCCGCACGCTCCACTCCACGCACCACCGCAGGTAGGCGGCCTGGGACTCGGCGTCGAGGTTGTTGGACGCGGCGTGGATGTGGAAGCCGGTCACGTCCAGCCCCGGCAGCCGCAGCGCCTCCCGCAGCACCGCGGGGACGTCGGGCTCGGGGATGCCGAACTGCGAGGGGGCGCCGCCCATGCGCAGCGAACCGGTGACGGGGATGCCGGCGGGGTTGACGCGCAGCGCCACCCGGGCGGTGGTGCCCTCGGCGACGGCGATCCGGCTGATGCGGTGGAGCTCCAGCGCGCTCTCGGCGTTGATCGCCTCGACCCCGGCCCGCACCAGGGCGGTCAGGACGGGCACGGACTTCGCGGGCCCGGCCGCGACGACGGGGACGGGGGAACCGGTCCCGCCCCTCTCCCGGAGCGCCGCCAGCGCCAGCTCCAGCTCGGCCCTCGACGCGACCTCGAAGCCGTCCACGTGCGGGGCCAGCGCCCTGACCACGCCGGGGAAGGAATTGGCCTTCACCGCGTAGTGGACGGCCGCCCACTCCGGTAACGCCTCGCGCAGCGCGCGTGCGCGCCCGGCGGCCACCTCCCCGTCGTACAGGTAGGCGGACACGGGCTCCTCCCGCTCCGCCAGCGCCAGGAGCCGGCGGCGGAGCCGCTCGGGGAGCACCCGGGCGGGGTAGGCGGAGCGCGGTGCGGCGGACGGCGGCAGAACGACGGACATGGGCTTCCACCTCGGGCGGGGGTCGGTTGTCCGGGTACGCGTCGGGGTCGGCGGCCCAACCGGGCCACTGCTTGGTTAGGCGAACCTAACCTAGGGTCTTCCGGGGGGCTTTCCAAGACCGCCTCGCCGCCGGGCGACGGCAGTCCGGGCCCGTTCCGCCCCCGGAGGCCCCCCGGCGACGGCCTCGCGGGGCGGGGGTCCCGGAGCGCCCGGGTTCCGGCCCCCGCGGCCGGGAGGCGTCCCCGCCGCCCCTTTCCGTCGCGTACCGTGACCGCCCGGACGCCCAGCGTCCGAGTGTGGCCGGAAGGGTCGGAACGGCGTTCCACATGGTGGCCTCCCGTTGGGAAAACGCGGCCGGGACGTGTCACCCTGGAAGTCCGCAACGTCGACGATGACGCCGAGCACCCCAGGGGGGTGCTCGGCGTCACGCGTTTACGGGTCTCGCGGGGGGCAGCGGGACGGCGGACCCAAGGAGCCGCACCACCAAGGAGAACGCGTGATCGAGAAGCTCTACGACCGGATACTGCACCGCAACCCCGGTGAGAGGGAGTTCCACCAGGCCGTGTGGGAGGTCCTGGAGTCGCTGGAGCCGGTCTTCTCCCGGCGCCCCGAGCTGCTGGACGAGTCCCTCGTCGAGCGGCTGTGCGAGCCGGAGCGGCAGATCATCTTCCGTGTGCCCTGGACCGACGACGCCGGGCGGACGCACGTCAACCGCGGGTTCCGGGTGGAGTTCAACAGCGCCCTCGGCCCCTACAAGGGCGGTCTGCGCTTCCACCCGTCCGTCAACCTGGGGATCATCAAATTCCTCGGGTTCGAGCAGACCTTCAAGAACGCCCTGACCGGCATGCCGATCGGCGGCGGCAAGGGCGGCAGCGACTTCGACCCCAAGGGGAAGTCGGACGCGGAGGTCATGCGGTTCTGCCAGTCCTTCATGACCGAGCTGTACCGTCACCTGGGCGAGTACACGGACATCCCGGCGGGTGACATCGGGGTGGGCGCGCGGGAGATCGGCTACATGTTCGGCCAGTACCGCCGGATCACCAACCGCTGGGAGGCCGGCGTCCTGACCGGCAAGGGCGTCCTGTGGGGCGGCTCGCAGGCCCGTGCCGAGGCCACCGGTTACGGCCTGGTCGTCTTCACCTCCGAGATGCTCAAGACGCGCGGCGAGGACCTGGAGGGCAAGCGCGTGGTGGTCTCGGGCTCCGGCAACGTCGCCATCTACGCGATGGAGAAGGCCCGGCAGCTCGGCGCCACGCCGATCGCCTGCTCCGACTCCGGCGGCTACGTGGTGGACGAGAAGGGCATCGACCTGGACCTGCTGAAGCAGGTCAAGCTGGCCGAGCGCGGGCGCCTGTCGGAGTACGCCGAGCGGAGCGGGGCGCACTTCGTCTCCGGCGGCCGGGTCTGGGAGGTGCCGTGCGAGGTGGCCCTGCCGTCGGCCACCCAGAACGAGCTGGACGAGGACGACGCCGTGCGGCTGGTCCGCAACGGCGTGCAGGCGGTCGGCGAGGGCGCGAACATGCCCACCACGCCGGACGGCACCAAGGTCCTCCGCGAGGCCGGCGTCCTGTTCGGCCCGGGCAAGGCCGCCAACGCGGGCGGTGTGGCCACCAGCGCGCTGGAGATGCAGCAGAACGCCTCGCGCGACTCGTGGACCTTCGAGCACACCGAGGCCCGGCTGACCGAGATCATGCAGCACATCCACCGGCTCTGCCACGAGACGGCCGAGCGCTACGGCCGCCCCGGCGACTACGTGGCGGGCGCCAACATCGCGGGCTTCGAGCTCGTGGAGGAGGCCATGGTGGCGCAGGGCCTCATCTGACGCGGCCCGCGCGGCGAGACAGACCACCGACGGCCCGGCCCGGGGAGGCGACCCCCGGACCGGGCCGTCGTCCGTATCACTTGCCCGATTCGCCCCCGGAGCGCGTCCGCCGGGGTTAAGGTTCATTCAGCACGCTTTGAGTGTGCACTGAGTCAAGCAACGGTAAGTGGTCGTTCGTCGGTTCCCTGGCGCGACCGCGCCTCTGGGGGGCACATGCACGAGATGGTCAAGGGCGCCAACGTGGACCTGGCGGACCTGAGCGAGGACATCGACTCCGTGGCCCTGGGCCTGAGCTGGACCAGCGCCGCGGGAGACGGGGACGCGGACGTCTCCGTCCTGCTGCTGGACGCCGGCGGGAAGGTGCGCGGCGACGCGGACTTCTTCTTCTACAACAACCCGGCCGCCGCCGACGGCAGTGTGCAGCTCCTGGGCAAGACGCCGACCGCCGACGGCAGCGAGGACCGGATCAGCCTCGATCTGACCGCGATGCCGTCCGACGTAGAACGCATCGTGGTCGGGGCCAGCCGATACGGCGGCGCCCGGTTCGGCGAACTGGACGGCCTGAGGGTGACGCTCGCCGACCGCGCGGGCGAAGTCCTGCTCGGATTCTCCATCGACGACGCCGGAGTGGAGAGCGCCTTCATCTTCGGCGAGATCTACCGGCGGGGCGGCGGCTGGCGGTTCCGGGCCGTCGGACAGGGCTACGAGACCGGCCTGGCGGGCCTGGCGACGGACTTCGGCATCGACGTCGAGGACGACGCCGGGGACGACGCCGGGGACGACGCCGAGAACGACACCGGGGACACCGCGGGGGACACCGCGGGGGCCGGCACCGGGGGCGAGGAGACGGCGGTCCCGGACGCGGCGCCGGAGCCGGGGAGGACCGCCGAGCCGCTGCCCGCCGTCCCCGGCCAGCGGGACCGCCGGGCGGCGGCCGGACCGGCGCCCGCGGCGGAGGCCGCGGCGCCCGCCGGGGAGCAGGCGCCGGTCCGGACCCGGCGCCCCCGTACGGCCCGGAAGAAGGTCACGCTGCCCAGGGTCGCCAGGAAGTCCCTGGCCGAGAACGACTCCTGGCGGCAGGCCCGTCTCTTCCCCGTCTCGTCGCTGAAGAGCGACCGGGAGCGCGAGATGCGGGCGACCTCCATCCTGCTGTCGGTGATGGCCCAGGTGCCGGAGTTCGGCCGCCGCCTCACCGCCGCCTTCGGCGCCCCCGCGGGCCGGATGGAGACGTTCACGGAGGTCTCGCTGCCGCACGGGGACTCCCCGAAGCGCCCGGACGGCGTGATCCGCGTCGAGCGCGCGGGCAAGCTGTGGACGGCCCTGGTGGAGACGAAGACCAACGGCAACCCCCTCAAGGCCGAGCAGGTCCAGGACTACATGGACATCGCCGCCCGGCGCGGCTACGAGGCCGTGATCACGCTCTCCAACGACGTGGCCCTGGAGGGCAGCCCCCTCGTCGACGTCAGGATCGACCGGCGCCGCAAGCACAAGGTGGCCCTGCGGCACCTGTCCTGGGCCGAGGTGGCGCACCAGGCCCAGATGCTGATCCGCCACGAGGGCGTCGGCAACGCCGCCCACGCGTGGCTCCTCCAGGAACTCCTGCACTACCTCCAGCACGAGAACTCCGGCTGCCACGGCTTCCAGAACATGGGCCCGTCCTGGGTGCCCGTGCGCAACGCCATCGACGAGGAGACCATCTGCCAGGGCGACCAGCGGGCCCTGGAGGTCGTCGGGAGCTGGGAACGCCTCATCCGGCAGGTCTGCCTGCGGCTCGGCGGTGAACTCGGCCAGAAGGTCCTGCCCGTCCAGCGCGTGAGGCGCGGCGCCGACCCGCAGTCCCGCCGCGCCGCCCTCGCCGACGGGCTCTGCCGGGACGGGCGGCTCCACGCGGAACTGCGCATCGAGGGCACGCCCGGCATCCTCGCGGTCACCGCCGACCTGCGCACCGGCAGGCTGCGCACCTCCATAGAGGTCCCCGCGCCCGAGCAGGGCTACCCCCTCAGCTGGGCCAAGCGTCTGATCCGGCAGCTGGCCGAGGCCCCCGCCGACCTCCACGTCGAGACCCTCGTCGAGGGGGAGGGCGGCGGACCGCGCGGCACCCTGGAACGGCTGCGCCCCGAACCGGGGGACCTCCTGCCCGGGGACGGCGCCCGGATCACCGGTTTCCGGCTGTCCCTCCTCAAGGGCATGGGCAGCACTCGCGGCAACGCCGAGACGGGGTTCATCCGCAGCGTCGACGACGCCGTGCACCGCTTCCACGCCGGCGTCGTCACCCACCTGGAGCGCCGCCCGTCCCGCCGGCCGGGAGCCGAGGCCCCCACGGGATGACCCGTGGGGAAGCGGGGCCTTCCGGTGCCCGGACCACCGCGCGCCACGCGGTGGTCCGGGCACCGGCGGAACGGAGGCGCTGCGCGTGCTGCCGGGGCGCCGGACCTCCGGCGAACCGGCCGGAGACGCGGGAGAGCTGACCCGGCGTCACGGAGCGGGCGGACGAGTGGAGTCGGACGCGCGTGTCTGAACGCCTAAACGTCCGAAATCAACCAGAATGGTGGAAACTGCTCCATGATGACCATGGTTGTCCCGTTGCCGAGGAGCGTGTCATGCATGTCCGCGAAGGGCTCCCCGACCAGCCCACCCGCGTCGGCCGCATCGACTGGCCGAAGGAAGGCGACAACGGTACGTACCTCCGCCTGAAGAGCGGGCACGTCGTCGTCTTCGACCGGCAGCCCTGGCGGATCCTGGAGATCAACGAGTACCGCGAACACCCCTGGCCCCTCTCCTACGAGCAGGCCTGGCGCGAACACGTCGAGCTGTGGCGGCACTCGGAGCACCTGCGCCGGGCGAACGGGCAGGTGAACGTCCAGCCCCCCGACCGGGCCGACTTCTACCGGCGGCCCGTGATCCTGGTCCTGCGCAACGAGAACTTCCCCCGGTCCGCGCCCAAGCACTGGTGCGCGCCCATCGGCCACAGTTGGCAGGTCCTCCCCGAGCACTACGCGGTCTGCCGCACCTGCGGCGAACTGCCGCCGTGCAGCAACGGGAAGTACCGGGGGGAGATCGGCCCCCGCGCGGCGGCGCACGGCGAGGGCGGAGCCCTGTGCGTCCCGGCGGGCTGCTGCATCGGCTGCGCGGAACCCATCAAGCCCCGCATGCGGACGGTGCGCTTCCCCGGCCCCAACCTCTGGTACCCCGACCTCGGCGAGGGCAGCGCGATCTTCCACGCCCGCACCGCCTGCGCCGACCAGGTCGAGTGCTACCGCCTCCAGTGGAAGGCCGAACACGCCGCCGCGCCGCACCCGGTCGCCCCGCTGTGGTCCCTGGGCGTCCCCGACGGAACCGGCGGCTCCGACGCCGCGGAGAACGTACTGCTGCCGCAGACCAGGCTCTCGCCGGACACCGCGCAGTCCGTCAGGGGCTGGGGGGTCCCGGACGCGGACGCGACGGCCGCGCCCCGCGCCGACGTCCCGGCCCCCGCGTCCGAGCCCGCGCCCCCCGCCGTCCCGCCCGCCGTATCCCCAGCGCAGACGCCCGTCCCCACGGCGCCCGCGCCCTCCGCATCCCCCGCGCCCCCCGCACCCAGGTCCGCCGCACCCGCCACGGGCCCCGTGCTCTCCGCCCCCGTACCGCCCAAGCCGCCCCGGCCCGCGCCCGCCGCCCCACCCGCGGAGGACATCGACGCGGTACGCCGCCTCACCGAGAACCTCAGCACCTCCCTGGCCGCCGACCGCCCCGCCTTCCACGACGCGGAGCAGGCCGCCCGGGTGATCGAGGAACTCACCGCCGCGGTGCGCAACATCGCCCTCTGCCTCAACGGCACCGGCCTCCGCGCCCGCCCCTGACGGCCGGCGGCCCGCAGCCCGCAGGCCGTCAGGCGCGGGGTGGGCGTCCCGCCGCCGTGACGCCTACGGTGAGGTGCGTGACGGCCCTCGACCGCCTCCCGGCCCGGCTGCGGGCGCTGCCGCCGCAGGTCACGGACCTCCTGGTGGTGGCGGTGGTCGGAGTGCCCACGGCGGCGGACGCGGCGGCCGGCGGCAGGCGGACGAGGTGACCTGGGCGCTGCCGGCCGTCTCGCTGCTCGCGCTGGTGTGGCGGCGGCACAGGCCGGTCGCGCCGGCCGTGGGCCGGGACGGCGGCCCCGGACGGGACGCCACCGGGGAACGGGGCTAGCCCACCCGCCGTACGACGGTCATGCGATCGGACCGATCCGCCGCGCGTACCACGACAAACCACCGGAAACCGCATCAATCGCTGATAGGACGGGAGGGAACGCAGCGGACCACCGGCGGCGGGAGGCCATGTGGAGGCCGTGACGGGCTGGTCGGCGACACCCGGCAGGGTGTCGCCGGCCCTCGACCCCGGGCGGACGGCGGCGGAGGCCGCCCTGTCGAGAAGGGCGGACCGCCGGCTGCGGGCCGTGTGCGCGATCTTCGTCCTGGCCGCCGCGGCCCTGGTGCCGCTCACCCTGCCGCTCGGCTGGGACGAGCGGGTCTACACCAGCCGCTTCGGCCCGCACGGCCCCGCGACGCCCTTCAGCGCCCCCCGCACCCGGGGCGTCCCCCTGCTGGAGTTCCCGGTCGCCTCGTGGAGCGGCTCCGAGCCGCTGCTGAGGATCTGGCTGCTGCTCCTGGCGGGGATCGCGCTGTACCTGGGCTTCCGCCCCTGGCTGCGGGTCCTGGCCCGCCCGTCGGCCGTCTGGGTGGCGGCGGCGCTGTACGGCAGCGGGTGGATCGCCCTGTTCTACGCCAACTCCGCGATGCCCAACCACTACACGGCGATGGGCGCGGTCGCGGCGGTGGGCTGCTTCGCCCGCCGGCGCCCCTGCCACGCGGGGGTGGCCGCGGGCCTGGCGGTGGCCACCCTGATGCGGCCCAACGACGGCGCGTTCGTCGCCGCGCCGCTCCTCCTCGCCGCCCTCCTGGTGCCCGCCTGGCGCACCCGGGGCCGGATCCTGTCCGCGGCGGGGGGCGTCGCGGCGGGGGCGCTGCCGTGGGTCGTCGAGGCGTACCTGCGGTTCGGCGGGGTGGCGGAGCGGCTCGCGGAGGCGAGCGACGCCCAGGGGGGCACGCGTCCCGTCCTGTCCGTGGCCGCCAACCTCACCTCGCTGGACGGCCCGCTGCTGTGCCGGCCCTGCGACGGCGACGGCGTGTGGTGGGCGGCGGTGGAGTGGTGGCCGCTGCTCGCCCTGCTCACCGCCCTGGGCCTGCGGTCGGCGCGCCGCGCGGCCACGCCCGCCGCGCCCCTGTGGCTCGCCGTGGCCGTGGCCCTCGCCGCCGTGGCGCAGTACCTCTTCCTGGTGGCCTACGCGGCGCCGCGCTTCCTGCTGCCCGGCTACGCCCTGCTCGCCGTCCCGGCCGCCCTCGGCCTGCTCGCCGCCGCGGACCTCTCCCGCCGCTCGTACCCGGTGGCCGCCGTCCTCGCCCTGGCGCTGGCCGGCCACCTGGCCGTCCAGCTCACCCTGGCCCACACCCACGGCGGCATCCAGGAGAAGGCGCGCGAGGACTGGCGGCGGACCGTCGCGGTGCTGCGCGCGCACGGCGTGCGCCCGCCGTGCGTGCTCGCGGGCAGCGGCTCGGCGATCCCCGTCGCCCACATGGCGGGCTGCTCCACCGCGGAGACCGGGGCCCGGACGCGGGCCGACGCCCTGGTGCTGCGCGGCGGCGAGGTGCCGCGCTGGGCCCGCGACTGGCCGCGGTATCCCGTGCCGGACGCCTACCGGCCCCCCTGGTCCGTCGCCGTCCGCCCCTGACGGTCCCGCGTCACCCCGCCCGCTCCAGCAGGGCCGCCACGGCCCCGGGCGTCCAGTGCCCCTCGGCGCCCGGGCGCCCCGCGAGGAACCGGGCCGCCCGGTCGGCGCTCCAGCCGCGGGAGACGGTCAGCCCCGACGCCAGGTGCCGCAGGTAGGCGGCCGACGGCGGGACCTTCTCCACCTCGCCGCTCCGCCACGGGGCGGTGAAGGTCAGCACCGGCAGGCCGTCGAGCAGCCCGGGGCAGACCAGCGTCTCGTACCGGCCCGGCCCCAGCCGTGCCCGTCCGCGCGCCAGGACCTCGGAGAGGTCCAGGTCGGCGCCGGGCTCCCGGTACATCTCCTGGGCGGCGATGTCGGAGAACTGGGAGACGGTGAGCAGATGGGCCTGCGCGGGCGTCCCGCCGTCGGCGTCGGGGTCGTGGAAGGCCCGGCCGCCGGTCCACACCGGCGACTCGGTGGCGAAGTACAGCAGGCCGGGCAGCACGACCGGCAGCGACCGCCCGGGCGGCCGGCCGTCCCGGCAGCCCGGACAGGCCCGGGCGCCGCCCGGCGGCCTGCCGCCGGCGAGGTAGGAGGCGAGCCGCTCGCGGTGCATGTTCGACCCGTACGCCGCGTACCAGACGAGGCCGGTGCCGGCCGGGTGCGCGCCGGCGGGTCCGGGCCGGCGGGGAACGGTCATGTGTCCACTGTGCTCCCCGCCCCGCCCGCCGTGCCGAACAGGCGGACGCCCCGGGCCGCGCGGGGCGGCGGGGGCGTCCGGGCGGGGCCGTCGTTCACCACATCAGGGCGTCGTCCAGGTCGCTCTGCCAGTAGGTGACCCGGGCGTTGGGGCTGACCGCGGTGCCGTCCGGCAGGGCGAGCCGCACGGGCTCGGCGTCGACCGACCCGCCGTCCCGGTCGGAGAAGAAGACCCCGAGCCCGGTGACGTCGGTGACGTCCGAGTCCGCGGCGGTCGAGGTGGTGATCCCCGCGTGGGCGGACTCGCCGGGCGCCAGCGTGACGACCGCCTGCGGGCGGCTGCTCTCCACGGCCGGGACCGGGGCGTGGGCCTCGTCGAAGCGGAGGTACGGGTAGGCGTAGGCGTTGCAGGCGGTGTCCCCGGTGTTGGTGGCCGTCAGGAGCAGGTGGTTGACCGGCCGGGAGACGCGCCGCACGGTGAGCTCGGTGTTGGACGCGTCGCACGTCTCGGTCACGGCGGAGTCGTTCCCGTCCTTCCGGTCGCCCGAGGGCCGGTGGCCGGCCGGGTCGGCCGTGGCGCCGCCCCCGCCGGCACCGCCGTTTCCGGGCTCCTGCCGCGGGGTGTCGCCCCTGTCCTCCGGGACGTTGCCGTCCGGGTCCGTCCGCTCCGGGGAAGCGGGCGCGCTCTCGGCGGGCGCCCGTTCCTCCGTCTCCACGCCGGTGCCGGACTGGCAGGCGGTCATGGAGAGGGAGGCGGCGGCGACGAGCGCGGCGGCGACGGCGAACCGGGGCATGCGTCGGGTGCGGAACATGGGTGTCCTCGTTTCGGGTGGGTGTTTCGGACGAGTGGAGAAGCGCCGGACATCGGCTCCGCGGCGAGCTCCGCGGCATGTCCACCACCGTGGCCGTCCCGCCCCGGCTGGGACAACGAGATCGGCGCCATCCGGGACGCCGGGATGTCCCACCCCCCTCTGAACTGCGGAAACGCCGTCCCACCCGGGACGCCTCCCCGGCACTGCCGGGGGGTGACACGGAGGGACGGCCGGTGGCCGACCGCGGCCCCCGGCCGGAACGGGCGTGCTTGGATGGGCACGACACGCACCGGGGGCGACGAAGGGGAAGCGGTGGAGGCGGCTGACGAGACGGCCGGGTTCGCGGCGCTGCTGCGGGAGTTGAAGGACCGTTCGGGGCTCAGCTACGGGGCGCTCGCCAGGCGTCTGCACATCAGCACGTCGACGCTGCACCGGTACTGCAGGGGCGAGGCGGTGCCCCTGGAGTACACGCCCGTGGAGCGGTTCGCGCGGGCGTGCAGGGCGACGCCGGAGGAGCTGGCGGAGCTCCACCGGCGGTGGCGGCTGGCGGACGAGGAGCGGGGCCGGAGGGCCAGGCCGTCCGCTCCGCCGGTTTTGAGGGAGACCGCCCCGGAGGAGAACGCCCCGGAGGAGAACGCCCCTGGGAAAACCGCTCCGGGGGAACCGGCCAGGACGGAACCGGCCAGGGCGGAACCCGCCGCGGAGGGGACCGGCCCCGCCGCGGCACCGGAGTCCCCGGAACGGACCCCGGCACCCGAACCGATCCCGGAACCGGGCCCGGAACCCGGGCCGCCGGCCGCCCCCGCACGGGCCGCCGACGGCGGCCCTCCCCGGCGCGGGCTCCTCCGCGGCGGGCGCCGTACCGCCCTGCTCGCCGGCGTCTCCGTCGTCCTCGTCGCCGGGGCCGCCGCCCTCGCCGTGCAGCCGCTGACCGGCGATGTGGAGACGGCGTCGAAGCGGCCCGCGGCCACCGCCACCGGAGACGGCCGAAGCGACGGGCCCGGACCGGAGCGGACGGACCGCCCGGCGTCCCCCTCGGCCTCGCGGACCGGCGGCGCGAACCCGTCCCCCTCCCCGAGCGGAAGCGGCGGCGGGGACGGACCGGCACGCGACGGGGGGAGGCCGGAACCGTCCGCCACCGGCGCGCCCGGCGGCGTCCCGCTGACCGTCTCCGTCCGCCCGTACGCCTGGGAGAGCCCGTGCAGCCAGCACTACCTCGTCGACGAGTCCCCCTCCAGGCTTTCCCCGCCGCCCTTCGCCCCGGAGGCCCCCGGCTGGGTGGCGGCCAACGGCGCGGTCTCCGCCGACAGCCAGTACGTGGAGCTGACCGTCCAGGGCACGGGTGAGGAGACGGTCGTCCTCAAGGACCTCCACGTCCGCGTGGCCGACCGGAAGGCCCCGCTGGCGTGGAACAAGTACGCGACGGGCGTCGGCTGCGGCGGCGAGGTCTCCACCCAGCACTTCGCCGTGGACCTCGACGCCGGCCGGCCGGACGCCGTACCCGGACCCGGTCAGCGGGACTTCCCCTACAAGGTGAGCGAGGACGACCCCGAGGTCTTCTACGTCACCGCGAGCACGGACGCGCACGACGTGAGCTGGTACCTGGAGCTGGAGTGGTCCAGCGGCGACCGCCGCGGGACGCTCCGCGTCGACGACCGCGGCACGCCGTTCCGCACCAGCTCCGCCGAGGGGCGCCCCACGTACGCCTATCCGCTGGGGTCCGACGGCTGGGCGGAGGAGCCGGCCGGGGAGTGAGCCGGTCCGGGAACGTCCCGTCACCCCGCGCTCCGGCCCCGCCCGCCCCGGGCCGGGCTCAGATTTCCCTCTGAGGATCCGCCGCCCGGGTTCACCGCCCGCCCGAGTGGAGAAAACCGGTATCGGGGGAACATCCGGACGGACGGGGGATTCCAGTGCGCGGACCCACATTCCGGCGGGCCGGTACGGCACCGCGGCGGAGCCTGGAGAGGTACGAGGCCGCCTACCTGGCGGGCGGTCCGAGACGGGTGGCCGAGACCGCCGTCCTCACACTGAGCGGACTCGGCGCCGTCCACGTCAGGGCCACCCGGGTGCGCGCGGCGGAGGGGCAGCCGGAGCCCGGCCACCCGGTCGAGCGCGCTCTGATCGCGCTGTGCCCGCGCAGCACGAGGCTGAGCGCGGTCGTCACCGCCGTGGCCGGCGGCCCCGAGGTGGGGGAGATCGGTCACCGGCTCGCCGCCGACGGCCTGATCACCCGTTTCCGGCGCCGCCCCACCCGTGCGGGGCGGCGTCTGCTGGAGCGGGCCAGGCGGGACGGCGGCCTCCCCGAGTACGTCTTCGACGGCCCCGGTGCCGTCCCGGAGGGGAGCCTGCGGCACAACGTCCTGGCGGCGTCGTCACCGCCCGCCCTCCGCCGCGGCCTGTACGGACTGAGGATGGTCCACAGCGGCAACGCGGACGGGAGCGCCACCGCCCCGGGCCACTCCTCCGGGGACTTCTCCTCCGGAGGCGGCGGGGGCGGCGGGGGCGATTAGCGGGCCCGGCCCGGCGCCCGGTCGGCGTACAGGAGCCGCAGGGCGCCGGTGCTCTCGTCGACGCGCTCGCCGCACCGCGTGAAGCCGATGCGCTCGACGACGCGGCGCGACGCGTGGTTGTGCTCCAGGATCCAGGCGACGACGGGCGCCTCCGGCCGGACGGCGTTCCCGGCCCGGACGGCGGCCCGCGCCAGTTCCGTCGCGTACCCCCGGCCCCACGCCGAGGGCGTGAACCGGTAGTAGAGGTTCCAGCCCTTGCCGGGGAAGTGCTGGACGCCGCCGACTCCGATGACCTCCCCGCCGCCGCGGTGCCGGACGGTCCAGTACCCGAGGCCGTCGGCCCGCCAGGCGGCCTCGGCCGCCCCGATCCACGCGCGGGTCTGCGCGGGACCGGTGTGCCGTTCGGCCGGGGCGTGCCGCCAGGTGCCGGGGTCGGACGTGAGGGCGAACAGCCCGTCCAGGTCACCGGGGCCCACGGCCCGCAGCTCCAGCCGCCCGGTCGCCAACCGCTCGAATCCGGCCGCCCGTTCCTCCTCCACGCCCGCATCCTGGCACGGGAGCCGTCACCCCGCCCGCTCCCCGCAGTCCGGGGCCCCGCTGTTCCCGCCCGGGACGCCGAACAGCGAGAGGACCACGTCCTGCGCGGTCGACCAGGCGCCGCCGCGGGCGGCGTACTCGATCCTGCACCGGAGCGACAGCTCGGCGGCCCGCATGTGCGCGTGGTCGAGTCTGCCCCGGCGGTCGAGTTCCCGCGCCAGGAGGAGGAGCGTCGTGGGGTTGAGGGGGGAGGGGTGGAGGGAGCGGTGGGCGGAGACGAACCCCTCGATCCGCAGGGTCTCGCGCCTCTCCTCCTCGTGCTCCCACCTCGCCCGTTCGTACGCACGCCGCTGCCGTTCCCGCTCCGCCTCCCACTCCCGGCGGGCCTCCTCCGCCTGCCGCTCCCACTCGCGCCGTTGGGCCTCCAGCCAGGCCCGGTACGCGCGGACCTCGTCGTCCCGTGCGGTCGAGTGCCGCCTCCGCGGCCGGAACCACCGGCTGCCTCCCGGAACGGTCATCGTGGGCCTCCGTCCGTCACGCGTCCGCACCGCGCCGGGGACGGTGGTCGGGCAGGTGCGGGGCACCGCGCCCCCCGGCGGTGCGGTGCCCCGCACCGTCCAGTCCAGCGCCGGCCGGGTTGTTCGGCAGCCCGTTCCGCCGGTGTGAACAATCCCGGCCCGCCGGATCGCGCGGGACCGTGCCGGAACACCCGGACCGGACGGCGGTTCAGCCGCAGGGAGGGGAGAACGGCACCTGCGGCACGTACTGCTCCCACTGCCGCCGCGTCAGGGAGTCCCCCGTGACGGAGCAGACGCGCCGGGCCGCCCACTCGGCGTCCAGCCGCCACACCCGCGCCGTGACGTCGTAGCTGCCGCTGGCCAGCGTGGAGCCGTCCGGGGCGAAGGCCACGGAGGTGACGGTGCCGACGTGGCCGGTCAGGGGCTCGCCGAGCGGTTCGGGCCGCCCGGGGTCGGTGGTGTCCCACAGCCGGACGGTGTTGTCGGAGCCGGCGGTGGCCAGGGTGGTGCCGTCGGGGGCGAACGCCACGGTGCGCACGGGGCCCCGGTGGCCTTCCAGAGGCTTGCCCAGGGGTTCGGGCCGCCCGGGGTCGGTGGTGTCCCACAGCCGCACCGTGCGGTCCTCGCTCACGCTGGCCATGACGTCGCCGTCCGGGGCGAACGCCACCGCGTGGACGATGCTGATGTGCCCTTCCAGCGGTTCGCCCAGGGGCTCGGGCCGCCCGGGGTCGGCGACGTTCCACAGCCGGACGGTGTTGTCGGCGCCGGCGGTGGCCAGGACGCGTCCGCGCGGATCGAACGCCACGGAGGTGACGTCGTCCCGGCCGTGGGCGTCCAGGGGCCCGCCCAGCGGCCTGGGCCGCTTCGGGTCGGTGACGTCCCACAGCCGCACCCCGCCGTCCGTCCCCGCGCCGGCGAGGACGCGTCCGCGCGGATCGAACGCCACCGACAGGACGGTGCCGACGCGCCCCTCCAGCGGCCTGCCCAGCGGCCTGGGCTCCTCCGGGTCGGCGACGTCCCACAGCCGCACCGTGCGGTCCTCGCTCGCCGTGGCCATGACCCCGCCGCGCGGGGCGAACGCCACCTCGGTGACGGGCCCCTCGTGGGCGATCAGCGGCTCGCCGACCAGCGCGGGACGCGCGGGATCGCGGGTGTTCCACAGCCGCACCATGTGGTCGTGGCTGCTGGCGCTCGCCAGGAGGCGCCCGCCGGGGGCGAACGCCACGGAGTTGACGGGGTTGGTGTGGCCGGTCAGGAGGGTGGCGGGGCGCCGCCACAGTCGTACCGCCCTGTCGTGGCCGCCGCTGGCCAGCGTGGCGCCGTCCGGCCCGAACGCCACCGTCCAGACGCCGCCCGTGTGGTCGGTCAGGGGTTCGCCCAGGGGCAGGGGATAGGCGGGGTTGGCGGTGTTCCACAGCCGCAGCGTGTCGTCCTGCCCGGTGGTGACCAGGGTCTTCCCGTCCGGGGCGAACGCCACCGCGGTGACGGCGGCCTCGTGGCCCTCCAGCGGGTCGCCGAGGGGTTCGGGCCGCTTCGGGTCGGAGGTGTCCCACAGCCGGACCGTCGTGTCGTAGCCGCCGCTGGCCAGGGTCTTCCCGTCCGGGCCGAACTCCACCGACCAGACGGCGGCCTCGTGGCCCTCCAGCGGCTTGCCCAGGGGTTCGGGCCGCTTCGGGTCGGCGACGTCCCACAGCCGGACCGTCGCGTCGTAGCCGCCGCTGGCGAGCGTGGCGCCGTCGGGGGCGAACGACACGCTCCGCACGCCGTCCCCGTGGACGTCCGACACCGTCCCCAGGAGCTCGGGCCGCTTCGGGTCGGAGGTGTCCCACAGCCGGATCGCCGAGTCGTCGCCGGCGGTGGCCAGGACGTCCCCGCCGGGGGCGAACGCGGCCGAGACGACGCCTCCCCCGTGCCCCTTCAGCGGCCCGCCCAGGGGTCTGGGCCGCCCGGGGTCGGAGGTGTCCCACAGCCGCACGGTGCGGTCGAGCCCGGTGGTGGCCAGGACGTCCCCGCCGGGGGCGAACACGGCCGACAGGACGGGCCCCTCGTGCCCCCTCAGGGGCTTGCCCAGCGGCCTGGGATCCTCCGGGTCGGAGGTGTCCCACAGCCGCACCGTCGCGTCGTACGCCGTGCTGGCCAGGGTGTCCCCGTCCGGGCTGAACACCGCCGCGGTGACGATGTCGGTGTGCCCGGTCAGGGGGGCGGACAGGACGGCGTGGGCGTCGGACACCAGCTTGGTCCTCAGCCCGGGCGTCCGGCGCATGCGGTGGGCGGCCAGGTCGAGCTGGGCGGCGAGGGAGGACTGGGTGCCGCGCAGCTCGTCGGCCTTCGCGGTGATCTGGTGGAAGACCGCGGTGTTGCGCTCGGCCCGGGCGGTGGCCCGCTGCTGGAACGCGACGACGGCGGTGCCCGAGGCCAGCAGGAGCAGGACGGCGAGGACGGCGGTCACGGCGCGGCGCCGCACCGCGGTACGGTGCCGCTGCCGGACCGAGGCGGCGAGGAACTCCCGTTCCAGCGCCGTGAGATCACGGTGGCGGTCGGGTTCGGGGAACGCCTCGCGGGCCATGGCGAGCCGGCTGCCCCGGTACAGGGCTCCGGGGTCGCGCCCGAGGTCCTCCCAGCCGTGGGCGGCCTCGGTGAGCCGGCGGTGGAGGCGCAGCCGGTCGCGTTCGGCGTCGATCCACCCGCGCAGCCTCGGCCAGGCGTCGATGAGGGCCTCGTGGGCGAGGTCGACCGTGCCGTCGGCGAGGGTGATCAGCCGGGCCCCGGCCAGGCGCTCCAGGACGGTGGCGGTGTCGTGCGGGTCGCCGAAGCCGAGTTCCGCGCGGTCGGCGGGGCGGCGGGTGTCGGGCGTCCCGTCGCCGGGGGCGACCAGCCGCAGCAGGATCCGGCGGGCGAGGTCGGCCTGGGTGCCGGTCAGGCGGGCGAAGACGTCCTCGGCGGTGCGGGCCGCGGCGCCGCGCAGGCCGCCGGCGGTGTCGTACGCCTCCAGCGTCAGGATGCGCCCCCTGCGGTGCTGCCAGGTCTCCAGCAGCGCGTGGGACATCAGCGGCAGCGCGCCCGGCTCGTCCTCGGCCTCGTCGAGGAGGCGGGCCGTCAGGGACCGCTCCACCTGGAGCCCGGCGGCCGCGGCGGGTTTGACGACGGCCTCCCGCAGCTCGTCGCGGCTCATCGGGCCGACCAGCAGGGTGGCGTCCTGCAGGGCCGCGGTGAGCCCGGAGTGCTCGGCGCACCGGCCGAGGAAGTCGGCCCGCACCGCGACGACCACGCGCAGCCGGCTCCCGTCGTCCCGCGCGGCCAGCAGCCGGTCGAGGAAGGCCGCCCGCACCGCCGGGTCGTGGCAGAGCGTGTAGAGCTCCTCGAACTGGTCGACGATCAGCCAGGTGTCGCCGTCGGCGCCGGGCAGGGGCCGGAGCCGGTCGCCGTGGGCGGCGAGGGGGTCGGGGCCGGGGGTGATGATCCGCACGACCGCCGGACGCGGCCCGTCGTCCCCGGCCTCCCGCAGCCGGGGGATCAGCCCGGCGCGCAGCAGCGAGGACTTGCCGCTGCCGGACGGCCCGAAGACCGCGGTGAACCGGTGGCGGCGGGTGAGGTCGGTGAGCTTCCGGGCGAGCCGGTCGCGGCCGAAGAACAGGTCGGCGTCGTCCGGTTCGAAGCGGGCCAGGCCCCGGTACGGCGGCTTCGGCCCGTCGTCGTCCTGCGTCCGCGTCCGCCGGGCCAGCTCCTGGGCCGCGTCCCGCCAGCGCCGCTCCCACTCCTCGGCGTCACCGCCGCAGGCCCGTACGTAGGCCAGGGCGACGGGCAGCGTCGGCAGCCGCTTTCCGGCGGCGGCCTGGGACAGCGTGGTGAGCGAGTAGTCGGTCCGCTCGGCCAGGTCCCGGTAGGGGGGACTGCCGGCTTTCCGGCGCAGTTCGCGCAGTTCGGCGGCGAACCGCCGCACCGGTTCCTCGCCCTCCGGAATCCCGGATTCGGGACGCGGCATATCCCACCCCCAGTAGCTCCCCGTACAGCATCGCTCACCGTAGGCAGTCAGGGGGATTCCGGCAAGCGAAACGATTCCGCACCCGATTCCGCACCCGATGCCACGCCCGGTGCCCCCGCTTCCGCACGAGCGCGCGGCGCACGGCCCGCTCGGCCGCCCGGCCGTGGCGCGGGACGAAAGGCCCGGGTCATGGAACAACGGCAACCGGGACCCGTCCACCGGCTGCTCGCGGTCCCCGTACCGGCCGGGGTGGCGTCGATCGCGTACTCGTGGCCGTGCAGCCCGGCTTCCTTCAGGAGCGCCGCCGCGGCTTTGGCCGTCCGCGCCGTCCGCACGGTGACGGGTCCGACTCCGACGCGGGACAGGGCCCGGTTCGGACGGGGCAGGTCCACGCGTGCGTGGCCGGCCTCCACGATGGTGCTCGCGCCGGTCACGGGATCGGCCGGTTTCTTCAGCCCGGCCGCCCGCTCCGTGGGCGGGGTGACGGTGATGCGGGTCGTGGCTGCCGTACGACGGGCGTGCTGCGGTGTGCGCCGGATGCGCGCGTGCGGGGAACCGGCCTCCCCGGGCCCACGTCCGACGGCCGGAGGGGGTGCGGAATGGCATACCGGAGCAGAACCCGGCGCAGCGGTACGGGGGCGGTCCCGGCCGGCGCGCGGTTCGCCGCCGTGGTGGCGGCGTCCCTGCTGACCACCGGCTGCGGCGCGCTGAACGGCGTGGTGAACGACCCGGTCGGGGAACGCTGGGAATCCAGAACCGGGTTGCCGAGCTGCGGCGAGGTGAGCCTGGAGCAGGGCGAGGAGATGGGGAAGCGGGCGGCTCGGGAGATCGCCTGCCTCCGGCGGGCCCTCGGGAACAGCGAGGGGGCGGAGCTGGAGGCGACCTACCCCACCACGGAGGGGGACCTGATCCGCGAGTACTACCGCCTGACGCCGAGCGGCAGGCTGGAGGTGTACACCGACGGCACGGACGACCGCCACTCGGACGGGACGTGGTCGTTCACCGAGTGCCACACCCCGGAGTGGCTGCCCGAGATCTCCTGCGACCGGTGACCGGCCCCGCGGAGCGCCCCCTCCTCTTCCTCGACGTCGACGGACCGCTCATCCCGTTCGGACCGCCGCCCCGCCGGCCCCGGAGCACGTCCGCGCCCGGCCCCGCGGCGTCCACCGAGGAGGGAAACCCGCTGCTGGCGCGGCTCGACCCCGCCGTCGGGCCGCGTCTGACGGCCCTGGGCTGCGACCTGGTGTGGGCCTCGACGTGGACGGACGAGGCGAACGAGACCGTCGCCCCGCGGATCGGGCTGCCGAGGCTGCCCGTGGTGGAGTGGCCGGACACGCCCACCGACGAGGGCCCGCGCGGCCTCCACTGGAAGACCCGCCACCTCGTCGAATGGGCCGGCCACCGCCCGTTCATCTGGGTCGACGACGAGATCGGCGCGACGGACCGCCTCTGGGTCGCCGCGCAGCACCGGGCGCCGTCGCTGCTGCACCGCGTCGATCCGGGCACGGGCCTCACCGACGGCGATTTCGCCGTGCTCGCCGACTGGCTCCGCACCGCCGTGCCCGACCGCTCGACGGGACCGGACGGCTGAGAGCGGTCGGGGAACGCGGACACGCCCCGGCGCCCGGCTGCAACTGAGACGGCCGACGCTGCGCTGGCCTGGGCGGAAGCCCATGGACTACAGACCGCGAAGAGCCTCGTAGAGGTCCCCGTAGGCACTCCAGCAGTCGATACTGCCGTCCTCGCCGATGCCGATTCCCAACCGTTCCGGATCGCTCAGTACGACCTCGGCGCGACGTTCGAGCCCGGCTCCGGCGGCCCCTTAGACGGCCGGCCGCTCCGACGAGAGGCCGGCGTCTCGCACCTCGCACAGTCCGCGGACGCCGCGGGCGGTGGCGGCGAGCACGGCGGTCGCCTCGGAGGGATGCCAGTCCAGGACGGTGTCGAGCCCTGGACGTGCTCCGCGGTGAAGGCGCGCACCAGAGATCCGGGGCGGTCGCTGGAACACCAGCGGGAGCTCGCCGGGGCATCGACGCCCGCGTACGCGCGGCGCTGGCGTCTTCGGAGAAGGGCGGCGGCCCTTCTGGCACGGACCTGGCACGGGACGCTTGGAACGACGCCGAGAGGTTCAGACAACAAGGAAGCCCCGGGCCGCTGGCCTGGGGCTTTCCGCTGGAGCGGGTGACGGGGATCGAACCCGCGCTCTGAGTTTGGGAATCACCGTGCACCTGAGCGACGAAACGTCACCCGACCGCTGGAACGGTCCGATTCAGCAGCCGGGAGGCCACCCGTTGCTGACCGTGGTCGACCGCAGTTCGCCCCCGATCGGGCACGCATCGGGCACGACGGCTCCAGTCGGCCCGGTCCGCCACCCTCCCGCCGTTGGTCAGACGGAGAACCCATAGTTGAATGCATAATGATGTCGTTGACGATAGAATATAGTCATGAGTACGGCATTCACCATCCGGGAAGTCCCCGACGAGGTTGCTCGCCGTCTGAAGGTGCGCGCCGCTGAAGCAGGTCAGTCCCTCCAGGCGTATCTCCTGGGCCTCGTCACCCGTGAGGCCGCCGAACCGACTCTCGCCGAAATGGCGGCTCGCGCCGAGCGCTACGCCGCTCGCGAGGTCAGTACAGAAGACATCCTCGCCGCGATCGACGAGGGGCGGGCCGGGCGTTGATCGTTGTCGACTGCTCGGCCCTGATCGCCTTCCTCACGGACAGTGGCCGGCGCGGACAGCAGGCCCGCAGCCGCATCGCTCAGGAGACCCGTCTCCATGCCCCGCACCTGATCGACACGGAAATCGCCTCGGCGCTGCTGGGCTTGGCGCGAGGCACCCGAGGCGGAGTGCCCAAGGTCACCGCCTCTGAGCTGGACGAGCACTTCAAGACCTACGCCGCCCTGCCGATCCATAGACGTGAGGCCGCTCCTCTGCTTCCTCGCGTCCGCGTACTGCACGCCAACTTGTCCGCCTACGACGCCACATACGTCGCCCTGGCGGAGATGCTCGGCGTGCCACTCATCACCGCCGACGCTCGCATCAAGAAGGGCCTCACCAAGCCCAACGGCGGATCGATGGCTCACTGCGAGATCGACGTCCTCGGGGCCGCCGAGCCGTAGCGGAGGCCCGGCGATGACCCGCCAGGCACACGACTCCCGGTGCGGTCCGGACAACGAACAAGGCCCGGGTCTGTGACCTGGGCCTTCGTCGTGGAGCGGGTGACGGGAATCGAACCCGCGCTCTGAGCTTGGGAAGCTCATGTTCTACCATTAAACTACACCCGCGAAGAGCGAACGATCATCGTTGCTCATCGACGCACACTGTACCGCATCCCGGCCCCCCGGCGCACAGCCGAGGGGCTTTTCCCGTGTCCGGGCGGAGGACTCGCGGGTGTGGTCCGGTGAAGCGGGGGAAGGGAGTTGAGGCGTACGGTGAGGGAGTGCCGGGTGGCGTCCGAGGCCGTTTGATCCCTTAATGTGGCGTTCGTCGTTCACGTACCTGGGAGAGGCAGACGATGGAATCCACCGTCGTTCGGTGTGCCGAAGGGCATGTTTTCAGCACCTCGACGTTCCCGATGCAGCACCTCGGCGCCAGCCGGATCGGCCCCGGCCGGCTGCTGCGGTGCCCGCGGTGCGCGCGGCTGAGGCGGGCCGTGCCGGTTCCCCGCGCCGTCAAGCGCTGAGCGCCGGGCGCCGAGCACTGAGCGTCCGGGACAGGACCGGGGAGAAGACAGGGAACGTCGGCGGCGCACGACGGCAGAGCGGCGCACGGCGGCAGCGCGGCCCTCGCAGGCCGACGCGGGACGAGGGCCCGGTGCGGGAGCGCCGGGCCCTCGGTCTGTACGCTCGACCACGTGCTTCTCTCAGACAAGGACATCCGGGCCGAGATCGACTCAGGGCGGGTGAGGATCGACCCGTACGACCCGGCGATGGTGCAGCCCTCCAGCATCGACGTGCGGCTGGACCGCTTCTTCCGGGTGTTCGAGAACCACCGCTACCCCCACATCGACCCGGCCGTCGAGCAGCCCGACCTGACGCGGCTGGTGGAGCCGGAGGGGGACGAGCCGTTCATCCTCCACCCGGGCGAGTTCGTGCTGGCCTCCACGTACGAGGTCGTCACGCTCCCCGACGACATCGCCTCCCGGCTGGAGGGGAAGAGCTCGCTGGGCCGGCTGGGCCTGCTGACGCACTCCACCGCCGGATTCATCGACCCCGGTTTCTCCGGGCACGTGACGCTGGAGCTGTCGAACGTGGCGACGCTCCCCATCAAGCTCTGGCCGGGGATGAAGATCGGACAGCTGTGCATGTTCCGGCTCACCTCGCCCGCCGAGCACCCGTACGGGTCCGCCCGGTACGGCTCCCGCTACCAGGGGCAGCGCGGGCCCACGCCCTCGCGGTCCTATCTGAATTTCCACCGCACACAGGTCTGAGGGAGAACGAGGCACATGAGCCAGGAGCGGGAGAACCTGACGTACGAGCTCTTCGGACGGGCGATCCGGGAGCTGGCGCAGGAGGTCGCGGACGACGGCTACGAGCCGGACATGATCCTGTCCATCGCGCGCGGCGGCCTGTTCGTCGCGGGCGGGCTCGGATACGCCCTCGACGTGAAGAACCTCCACGTCATGAACGTCGAGTTCTACACCGGCGTGGGCGAGACGCTGGAGATGCCCGTGATGCTCCCGCCGGTCCCCAGCCTCGTCGACCTGCGGGAGAAGAAGGTCCTCGTCGCCGACGACGTCGCCGACACCGGCAAAACGCTCAAGCTGGTGCACGACTTCTGCTCCGAGCACGTGGCCGAGGTGCGGTCCGCGGTGATCTACGAGAAGCCGCAGTCGCTGGTGAAGTGCGAGTACGTGTGGAAGCGCACCGATCGCTGGATCAACTTCCCGTGGTCGGTCGAGCCGCCCGTGGTGCGGCGGGACGGGCAGGTCCTCGACGCCTGAGGCCGCCGCGCCCGCGCCGGCGGCGCGGGGAGAAGACGGAGAAGACGGGTGGGGCCCGTCCGGTGCACCGGACGGGCCCCACCCGTCTTCTCCCCGCCCCTCGGCGGGTCCGTGAGTGTCCGCGCGGAGTGTCTACAGAGTGCCGAGCTTGACCAGGACCAGCAGTGCGATCAGCTGGATGGAGGAGGCGCCCAGCGCCTTGGGCCAGGGCAGTTCGTGCGAACGGCCGACCATCAGCGTGAACAGCGCGCCCGCCGCCAGCCAGGTGACCCAGCCGACGACCTGGACGATGGTGGCGCCACCGCCGAGGAAGATCGCCAGGATCAGCCGCGGGGCGTCGGTGATCGACATGATCAGCATCGACAGGCCGACCGTCGGCCCCCACAGGCCGTTGCCGCCGAGCTGGCGGGCCAGGGTGTGGGTCACCACGCCCATCAGCAGACCGGAGATCACCAGGGCCGCCCCGGTGATCAGCACGAACGGGATCGCCGTGGAGATCGTGGAGTTGATCGCGTCCTCACGGGCCTGGTCGAAGCCGAAGACGGCGAACAGGCCGTAGAGGAAGGTGACGGTCAGCGCCGGGCCCCAGACCGTGTGGTCGCGCATCTGCCAGAAGGTGGCGGCGGGACGCAGCACGATCCCGCTCAGCAGCTGCTTCCAGTGCAGCCGGGGCGCGGGCGGCGCCGGGTGGCCCGCGCCGTGGGCGCCGTAGGTGGTGCCGTCGGTGTAGCCGCCGCCCTGGTGGGGGGCGTGGCCGTGGTCGGGCGCCTCGCCGATGCTGAACACCTGGGTGTGCCCGGGACTGTCGGCGTACGGGTCGTGCCCGCTGCCGAAGTACTCCGGCTCCTCGGGCCCCCCGCCGCTCCGGGGCCACCGGTGCTGCCCGTGGGCGGGCTGCCCGTACGGCTGCGCGCCCCGGCCGTACGGTGGCTGCCCGTGCGTCGGCTGCCCGTACGGCCCCGGGGCCTGCCGCGGGGGGTGCTGACCGTGCTGCTGTGCGTTCCGGGGGTCCCGGCCTCGTCCCATCCTGAATCCAGCCACGCCTTCGAACGTACCGTGTCCCGGCGGTCGCGGAGCCGGACCCCCGGCGGGAAGCCCGGCATTGCCGCCGAGCTGTGACATCCCGCCGGGGCCGGAGGACCCGCGGACCGCCGGATGAACCGTCAGGGGAGGCGTCAGGGGAGGAGGGAGTGGCCGAGCCAGGCCTGCCCGGACAGCCCCGCGCCGGACGCGGCCAGCCCGAACACGCCGCTGGCGGAGACCCCGGAGGAGGCGCCCCGGAACACCTGGAGGTAGCCCTGGTCGGAGTTCTCGCCGGGCACGCCGGAGCTCAGCTCCGCGCGGCCGTCCCCGGTGAGGTCGGCGAGGCGGACGGACCGGCCGAAGTAGTCGTACGCCTCGGCCGCGCCCGGCACTCCGGCGGTGTCCTGGTGGAGCGAGACGGCGCGGTCGGCCGTCAGCCCGTCCGCGGAGCCGTACAGCACGGTGACCGAGCCCGCCTCCTCCTCGCCGGAGAGGTCCTCCAGGAACGCGCCGGCCGCCACGTCGGCGTGGCCGTCGCCGTCGACGTCGCCCACGGCGACGGAGGAGCCGAACGCGTCGGCGCGCTCGGAGGCGCCGGGCACGCCCGGGGTGTCCTGGTGGACGATCTGGGGCCGCTGCTTCGGGTCGGGGCCGCCGGGACCTCCGTACCAGACGCTGATCTGGCCGCCGAGGTGTCCGGTCTCGCCGCTGCCGGGGTCGGTGGAGGCGCCGAGGACGAGGTCGCCGTAGCCGTCGCCGTCGATGTCGCCGATGGAGCCCACCTCCCCGTCGGCGCCGGGCAGTTCGGTGCGGACGAGCGCGCCGTTCACGAACCGGTCCACGTACACGTCGCCGTTGGGGTCGCCGTCCACGGGGCCGGGCAGCACGACGCGCTCGGCGCGGCCGTCGCCGTCGAGGTCGCCGGAGATGACGTTGTGAGTGGTGCCGAGGCGGTCGTCCAGGTACCGGTCGGCGGACTCGCCGTCCCGGGCGAAGGGGCCCGTGTAGTGGTAGGGGCCGTCCCTGCCCGCGACGGTCAGGTCCAGGGCGCCGTCCCCGGTGAAGTCGCCGACGGCCAGGTTCTCCCCGAAGGAGACGTGCTCCCGCCACGCGGGCTGCGGCAGGGCGGTTCCCGTGCCGAGTCCGCCGGCCGAGCCCCAGACGACGGTGACCGAGCCGACGCCCTGGCGGGTGCCGATGGCCTCGGAGCCCGCGCCGACGACGAGGTCGGGCAGGCCGTCGCCGTCGAGGTCGCCGGTGGCGACGGAGGCGCCGAACCGGTCGCTGTCCTCGGCGGTGCCGGGGATGCCGGGGGAGTTCTGGTGGATGACGGTCCGCCGGCCGCCGGACAGGCCGTCCGCGGAGCCGTACAGCACGACGACGGCCCCCGCGGACGGCACGCCGTCCACCGTGGCGCCGGGTGCGCCGACCACCAGGTCCCGGTGGCCGTCGCCGTTCAGGTCGTCGTGGAGACGGACGGGGGCGGCGTACGCGGTGGACGCGGCGGTCAGCGGGGCGGTGGCGAGCAGGGCCGCCGAGGCGGCCAGGACGGCGGTGAGCCGGGTGCGGGGACGCGGACGCATGGGGTTCCTCCTCCGTGCTGCGGTCGGGGCGGGGGCGTGGGGGAGCCGGTCAGCCGGCGAGCAGGGCACCGAACCGTCCCTTCGCCGTGGACGACAGTCCGGCGGGTCCCGCGGTGAAGCCCACGGACCCGGTGGTGGTGATGCCGTCCGCCGAGCCGCGCAGCGCGGTCAGGCCGCCGACGCCGCCGTTCTCGCCGGGGGCTCCGGCGGCCGGGTCGGCGCGGCCGTCCCCGGTGGTGTCGGACAGCAGGAGGGCGGCGCCGAAGAGGTCGCCGGTCTCGGCGGCGCCGGGGACGCCGGGGCTGCCCTGGTCGAGCATCAGCGAGCCGGTGGTGGTGATGCCGTCGGCCGAGCCGGGCAGCACGGTGACCGATCCGGTGTCGGTGGCGCTCCCCAGGTCCTCGCCGGGGGCGCCGACCAGCAGGTCGAGGTGGCGGTCCCCGTCGACGTCGCCGAGGGCGACGGAGGCGCCGAACCGGTCGCCGTCCTCGGAGCCGCCCGGGACGCCCGGGCTGTCCTGGGTGAGGGTGAGGAGCGGTGCCGTGCCGCCCCCGGGGACCACCGTCACCCGGCCGCCCCCGGTGTCCGGGTCCCCGATGACCACGTCCTGCCGCCCGTCCCGGTCCAGGTCGCCGACGGCCACCGACGTACCGGCGGGGAGTTCCTCACCGTGGTCCAGCCCGCCGTTGAGGGGGGTGCCGCGCAGGAGCCAGACGCCGGGCTCGTCGCCGCGCCCGTCGACGCCGCCCCGGCCGCGCCCGGTGACGACCAGGTCGGCGTTCGCCCCGTTCGGCACCACGGTCATCGAGGCGATGCCGTGGTGCTCGCTGCAGTCCACCCCGATGCCCCAGCGGGATTCGGGGATGCTGCGGTCGCCGTCGCCGTGGACGGTGCGGATCGTGCAGCCGTCGGAGCCGAGGGCGATGTCCGGGTCGCCGTCGCCGTTGAAGTCGGCCACGGCGAAGGAGCGTCCGAAGGCGTCGTGCCAGTCGGGGGCGGGGTCGGGAACGGTCTGCGCCTTGGCCGGGCCGTTCGCGGAGCCCCAGAGGACGGTGAGCGATCCGCCGCCGACGTCCCCGTACACCTCCTCGCCGGGGGCGCCGATGAAGATGTCGGCGTAGCCGTCGCGGTCGTAGTCGGCGACGGTGACGGCGGCGCCGAACCGGTCGCCGTCCTCGGCGGCGCCGGGCACGCCGGGGCTGTTCTGGCTGATGACGGTCCGGCTGCCGGCCTTGATGCCCGACGCCGATCCGTAGTGCACCACCACGGCGCCGGCGGCGCGGTGCCCGTCCACGGTGGTCTCGGGGGCGGAGACGACGACGTCGGCGTGGCCGTCGCCGTTGACGTCCCCGCGGACGGGGGCGGCGGCGGCCGGGGAGGCCGCGACGAGGGGGGTGAGGACCGACGCGGCGAGGAGGGCCGCGGCGGTGGTGGCTGTGCGCAGGCGCATGCGGGGCTCCGGTGGGGGCTCGCGGGGGGAGTCGTGCGACGGGGCCCGGCCGGGAGGGTCGGGCCCCGTCGGGGGAGGGGGTGGGTCAGCCGGCGAAGTTGATGCCGAGGCGGGGGGTGCCCGAGGTGGAGATGCCCACCAGGGTGGGGGAGAAGGAGACCCCGGCGCTCAGCCGGATCCGCGCGCTGTCCGACTGCATGGTGACGACCCCGCCGTTGCCGCCGTTCTCGCCGGCGACACCGATGGTCAGGTCGGCCCTGTCGTCGCCGTTCATGTCGGCGAGGTGGACGTCGCTGCCGAAGAAGTCGCCGGTCTCGTTGGAGCCGGGGACGCCCTCGGTGCTCTGGTCGATGAACTGGGAGCCGGCTCCGGTGATGCCGGAGCCGTCCGCGGCGCCGTACAGGACGACGACCGCGCCGGTGGCCTCCTCGCCGCCCAGCGACTCGCCGGGGGCGCCGACGGCCAGGTCGAGGTGGCCGTCGCCGTTGACGTCGCCCAGGTCCAGCTCGGCGCCGAAGGCGTCGCCCGTCTCGGAGCCGCCGGGCACGCCGGGGGTGTCCTGGGTGATGGTGAGGGGCCTGCCCACCGGGCCGGAGGCGGAGCCGTTGATGATGTTGACCTTGCCGCCCGGGCTGCTGCCGGGGACGTCGGCGTCGAACTCCATGCCGATGACGATGTCGCCGAAGCCGTCGCTGTTGACGTCGCCGATGTCGGTGATGACGCCGGCGGGGAGCTTCTCCTCACCGGTCTTGGTCAGGCCGGAGGGGGAGCCGGGCAGGTAGTAGTTGGCGTTCCAGCCCTCCGCGCTGTCGTCCTCGAATCCGTCCACGACCAGGTCGGCGATGTCGTCGCCGTTGACGTCGCCGGAGTGGAGGGACAGCGGGCCGCCGACGCCGCCGCTGACGATGGAGGGGCGGACGCTGTAGACGCCGCCGGTCTGGCCCTTGGTCTTGCCGAAGCCGCCGCGGTAGACGCGGACGGTGGCGGAGCTGGAGCCGATCGCCAGGTCGGCCTTGTCGTCGCCGTTGTAGTCGGCGGCGTCCAGGGAGCGGCCGAAGCGGTCGTGGGAGGAGACCGCCGGGTCGGGGACGGTGGTGCCGCCGGAGAGGCCCGACGGGGAGCCCCAGATGATCTGGACGGTGCCGCCGTCGACGTCGTTGTCGACCTTCTCGCCGGGGGCGCCCACGGCGAGGTCGGTGTAGCCGTCGTTGTTGAAGTCGGCGACGGTGGTGTCGTAGCCGAACTGGTCGCCGGTCTCGGCGGCGCCGGGGACGCCGGAGCTGTTCTGGCTGATGACGGCGCGCTTCGACGTGCGGATGAGGCCGTCCGGGGAGCCGTAGAGGACCAGGACCTGGCCGGCGGCCTCCTTGCCGTCCACGTAGGCGTTGGGGGCCGAGACGGCGATGTCGCGGTAGCCGTCGTTGTTGAAGTCGGCGGTCGGGCGGGCGCCGTCGGCGGCGGCCGTACCGGCGGTGGCGGCCAGCAGGCCGCCGGTGAGGGCGGCCACGGTGGCGGTCGCCAGGGAGGTGCGGAAACGTCTGTGCACTCGGAACTCTCCTGCTGCACGGGAGTGGGACGTGCCGCCCGGCATCCGCGGCCGGCGGACGTCGGACCCGCGGATGTCACCGGGAGTTGACCCCCGGTTCACGCGGAGATGGCGCCCGTACAGACTTCCGAGGGGGCGCGAGGGTTGCACGGAATGGGAGATTCCTTTTACGCGCGCTTTACGTGCGCCTGCGATGCGCCGTCGTGCGCCGCCGAGTGCCGCCGTCCGGCCGTGGCGGAAGACGCCGACGGCCGGTTCCGCGCGCTGCGGAACCGGCCGTCGGTGCGGGACGTGACGGCCGCCGGATCACCCGGCGGCCGTCACCGGACTCACTGGGCGGGCTCGGGCTCGGGGGCCGATGCGGAGTCCTCCGCGCCGTCCGGGCCGGCGGGGGTCCTGACCGAGTCCAGCAGGAGCTGGGCCACGTCCACGACCTGGAGGTTCTCCTTGGCCTTGCCCTCGTTCTTCTTGCCGTTGACCGAGTCGCTCAGCATCACCAGGCAGAACGGGCAGGCGGTGGAGACGATGTCGGGGTTGAGCGACAGCGCCTCGTCCACGCGCTCGGTGTTGATGCGCTTGCCGATCCGCTCCTCCATCCACATCCGCGCGCCGCCGGCGCCGCAGCAGAAGCCGCGCTCCTTGTGGCGGTGCATCTCCTCGTTCCGCAGGCCCGGCACCTTGGCGATGATCTCGCGCGGCGGCGTGTAGACCTTGTTGTGGCGGCCCAGGTAGCAGGGGTCGTGGTAGGTGATCAGACCCTCGACCGGGGTGACGGGGACCAGCCTGCCCTCGTCCACCAGGTGCTGGAGGAGCTGGGTGTGGTGGATCACCTCGTAGTGCCCGCCGAGCTGCGGGTACTCGTTGGCGATCGTGTTGAAGCAGTGCGGGCAGGTGGCGACGATCTTCTTCTTCGACTTCGGCAGCCTCGTCGACTCGTCCTCGTCGTCCTCGCCGAAGGCCATGTTCAGGGCCGCGACGTTCTCGGCGCCGAGCTGCTGGAAGAGGAACTCGTTGCCCAGGCGGCGGGCGGAGTCACCGGTGCACTTCTCGTCGCCGCCCATGATCGCGAACTTCACGCCCGCGATGTGCAGCAGCTCGGCGAAGGCCTTGGTGGTCTTCTTGGCGCGGTCCTCCAGGGCGCCCGCGCAGCCGACCCAGTACAGGTACTCGACCTCGGACAGGTCCTCGATGTCCTTGCCGACGACCGGGACCTCGAAGTCGACCTCCTTGGTCCACTCCAGCCGCTGCTTCTTGGCCAGGCCCCAGGGGTTGCCCTTCTTCTCCAGGTTCTTGAGCATCGTCCCGGCCTCGCTCGGGAAGGCGCTCTCGATCATCACCTGGTAGCGGCGCATGTCGACGATGTGGTCGACGTGCTCGATGTCCACCGGGCACTGCTCCACGCAGGCGCCGCAGGTGGTGCAGGACCACAGCACGTCCGGGTCGATGACGCCGTTCTCCTCCAGCGTCCCGACCAGCGGCCGCTCGGCCTCGGCGAGAGCGGCGGCGGGAACGTCCCTGAGCTGCTCCTCGCTTGCCTTCTCCTCGCCCTCCATGGTCTTGCCGCCGCCCGCGAGGAGGTACGGGGCCTTGGCGTGGGCGTGGTCGCGGAGCGACATGATCAGCAGCTTCGGCGAGAGCGGCTTGCCGGTGTTCCAGGCGGGGCACTGCGACTGGCAGCGTCCGCACTCGGTGCAGGTGGAGAAGTCCAGCAGGCCCTTCCAGGAGAACTGCTCGACCTGGGAGACGCCGAAGACGTCGTCCTCGCCCGGGTCCTCGAAGTCGATCGGCTTGCCGCCGGACGTCATCGGCTGGAGCGGGCCGAGGGCGGTGGAGCCGTCCGCGTTCCGCTTGAACCAGATGTTGGGGAAGGCCAGGAAGCGGTGCCAGGCGACGCCCATGTCGGTGTTGAGGCCGACGACGGTCATCCAGATCAGCGAGACGCTGATCTTGATCATGGCCGTGAAGTAGATCAGGTTCTGGAGGGTGCCGGCGTCCAGCCCGTCGAAGGCCGCGACCAGCGGGTAGGAGACGAAGTACGCCGCCTCGTAGCCCTCCACGTGGTGGATGGCGCCCTCCAGGCCGCGGAGCACGAGGATCGCCAGGCCGATGGTGAGGATGACGGCCTCGACGAAGTACGCCTGCCAGGCCGTCGAGCCGGCGAAGCGGGACTTGCGGCCGGGCCGGGTGGGCAGGTTGAGCAGCCGGATCGCGATCAGCACCAGGATGCCGACGACCGTCATCAGGCCGATGAACTCGATGTACATCTCGAACGGCAGGAAGCCGCCGAGGACGGGGAGGGTGAAGTCGGCCTGGAAGAGCTGCCCGTAGGCCTGGGCCAGGGTCGGCGGCAGGGTGAGGAAGCCGATGGCGACGAACCAGTGCGCGAAGCCGACGATCCCCCACCGGTTCATCCTGGTGTGGCCCAGGAACTCCTTGACCAGGGTGATCGTGCGCTGCTTGGGCTGGTCGGTGCGGCTGCCCGCGGGCACCGCCTGGCCGAGCTTGACGAAGCGGTAGATCTGCGCGATGGCGCGGACGAAAAGCGCAACGCCGACCGCGGTGATGACCAGCGAGACGACGATCGCGGCGAGTTGCATGACGGCTCCTCGAACCTGCGGGGGCGGTGCCTGCTGCTGCAAGCTTACTAAGCGGTAACTTATCCGATCTGTTCGAGAGTACCCACTGACGGACGGCCCCTGTAGACGCCCGGACGGTGATCTGTGTCGCTGAGGGCGCCCTTACGGAGCGGCGCCGGGGGTGGCGGCCGGAGGCGGGGACGCGTCCGGGCAGAGCCATCCTATAGATCGCCTCTCCCCTGAAATAACAGGAAATGCGATAGAAAGGGATGAGCCGGGTCGTCACGGGCGGGGTTCCCGCACGCGGGGAAGGCGGATCCGGTCGCCGCCGCCGCGGTGCTCTTCCCGGCTCTCCGCGGCCCGAGCCCGCCGGCCGTCCCGCGACCGGGGTCGTGCCGCCCGCGGGGAACTCGGCGGCCCGGGCGGACGTGTCATCTCCTGGGCCGGCCGCCGTACGGGCAAAACCCGTTTTGAGTCAGGGTGTTGGAAGAGACTTGAGCCGACATGACTCAGCTCTCTTGACGATGTCCTCCCTCTGCTGCACCCTTGAGTCAGTTCTGCTCAAGGCATGAGGTGGAGGAATCCGAAATGGCACGTGCGGTCGGCATCGACCTGGGTACGACGAACTCCGTCGTCAGTGTTCTGGAAGGCGGTGAGCCCACCGTCATCGCCAACGCCGAGGGCGCCAGGACCACGCCGTCCGTTGTGGCCTTCGCGAAGAACGGTGAGGTCCTGGTCGGTGAGGTGGCCAAGCGCCAGGCCGTCACCAACGTCGACAGGACGATCCGGTCGGTCAAGCGCCACATGGGCACCGACTGGAAGATCAACCTGGACGGCAAGGACTTCAACCCACAGCAGATCAGCGCCTTCGTGCTGCAGAAGCTGAAGAGGGACGCCGAGGCGTACCTGGGCGAGAAGGTCACCGACGCGGTGATCACCGTCCCGGCGTACTTCAACGACCACGAGCGCCAGGCCACCAAGGAGGCCGGTGAGATCGCCGGTCTGAACGTGCTGCGCATCGTCAATGAGCCGACCGCCGCGGCCCTCGCCTACGGCCTGGAGAAGGACGACCAGACGATCCTGGTCTTCGACCTCGGCGGCGGCACCTTCGACGTGTCGCTGCTGGAGATCGGCGACGGCGTCGTCGAGGTGAAGGCCACCAACGGCGACAACCAGCTCGGCGGCGACGACTGGGACCAGCGGATCGTCGACTACCTGGTCAAGCAGTTCCAGAACGCCCACGGCGTGGACCTCTCCAAGGACAAGATGGCCCTCCAGCGCCTGCGCGAGGCGGCGGAGAAGGCGAAGATCGAGCTGTCCAGCTCGACCGAGACCACCATCAACCTGCCCTACATCACGGCCTCGGCCGAGGGCCCGCTGCACCTGGACGAGAAGCTCACCCGCGCCCAGTTCCAGCAGCTCACCCAGGACCTGCTGGAGCGCTGCAAGATCCCGTTCAACAACGTCATCAAGGACGCGGGCATCTCGGTCTCCGAGATCGACCACGTCGTCCTGGTCGGTGGTTCCACCCGTATGCCGGCCGTCTCCGAGCTGGTCAAGGAGCTGACCGGCGGCAAGGAGGCCAACAAGGGCGTCAACCCCGACGAGGTCGTCGCCATCGGCGCCTCCCTGCAGGCCGGTGTCCTCAAGGGCGAGGTCA